>CAZTLU010000006.1:24475-38287 GCA_964614605.1 uncultured Eubacteriales bacterium | reverse complement strand
ATTTTTTTGAAGGTTTAGAATAGAAAAGGAACTCTCGGTTGAGAGTTCCTTTTTTGTATAATTTCATTTGTCAAATTGGGGTTTGTCGGGATAAATGCAAAGTATCGGGTCTGCGACGCGATTATATATCTTACCAATATGGTAGGTTGTAGGGGCGATTCACGAATCGCCCGAATTAGATTATCAGAAAATTTAGAACGGTCGCTTCGTGAAGCGACCCTACACAGTTTCTGCGTTTTAATAAAATGCATATAAAACAACGGCGGGAGCAAGCCCCCGCCCTACTATACATATTAGTCTTTTGTCATTTTCCTTACATAGCGTTTGAAGAATGCGATTGCTTCTTCACAGCAAGCTATTGGAATACGCTCGTTTGTACCGTGAGTACAGAGAAGTAGCTTTGTGTCTGCAACGAATGGTGCAAAGCGGTAGATATTCTCGCAGACAGGTTCATAATTATAAGCGTCGGTTCCGCCCATTACCAAGAATGGTGTAACGAGATTTTTCGAATTTGACGCTTCTGTCAATTCCTTAATGGTATTGAATGCGCGTGAATCGGTGGGAGATACCTGCGAAGATTCTTTACCAACGAGGAATTCAACCTCAATATCCTTATTTTTAACGCTGTCGCGGATATGCTTTTCAACATCCTTAATGGTAACACCCGGCATTGTGCGGAAGTTAACTGTTACGCTTGCTTTTTGAGGAAGAACATTGAACTGCGGGCTACCCTCTGCCATTGTAACTGCGGTACAAGTTCTGATAAGAGATGCGGCGGCAGGAATTTTCTTCATAATTGCAAGGATAAGCGGTTGTAAAATCGGGGCATTTACAAGAACCACCTTTAACGGATAACCTGCATTTTTACCAACTCTCTTGATGAGTTGTTTAAGATAGTCGGGCATTGTTGCCTTGAACTGATGATTTTCGATATCCTTAATAACATCTGCAAGCTTGCCCACTGCGGTATGCTTGGGTGGTTGTGATGAATGACCGCCCTTTGCATTTACGCTTACCTTATAGTTAACGCTACCCTTTTCGGCAATGCCCACGCCTGTAAGGTTGATATCGAGCAAATTGCCAAGCTTAACGGGAAGAATTGCACCGCCCTCATCGAGAACTGCTTCAAGGTGAACGCCCTGCTCTTTAAGATATGCGGCAATCTGCTTTGCGCCGTTATCGGGTGCCGCAACAACCTCTTCATTGTGGCCAAGACAGATATAAACTGAACGCTTTGGCTGATAACCCTCTGCAATCAGCTCTTCCATACACTCCATAACTGCGATGAGGTGGTTTTTCATATCCATTGCACCGCGTCCCCAGATAAACTCGCCGTCATTATAACCGCTGAAGGGCTCGTGCTCCCAATCTTCTTCTGTACCGGCAGTAATGGGAACAACATCCTGATGAGCAAGCATAGCAACACCGTCAAGCGATGGGTCTGTGCCCTCCCATTTATACACAAGGCTTGCGTCGGCAACCTTTGTTTTAGTCATTGTCTTATGCACGAGGGGGAAACGCTCTTCAAGGAATGCGTGGAATTTATCGAACTCCGCCCAATCCACAAGCTCGCGGTCATAGTTAGAAATCGTCTTGATTTTGATTGCATCGCTTAAATCCTGACAATATTTTTCCATATTCACATTTTCGGGCTCAAGAGGTGCTTTTTCTGCTTTGGTTTCTTTAAAAAATGCGGCACGGATAAGCGTAATTACAATAAAAAGACCTAAAAGCCCTAAAATAATCCACAGAATTTCCATATTTATTTTCCTCTCATTAGTAAATATGTGTTTGCATTTTGAATACGGACAGACAAGGATGTCTGTCCCCTACGCGTTTTTAATTTGACTTATGTATTCTTATCTACCTGATGAAATGTTTTAAGATTACCTGCTTTGTTACTTCTCTTATCGAGCTCTGCCATAACATCTTCTACGGCAATGCCCTCGTTTGCCATCATAACGAAAAGGTGAAAAATCAAATCACTTATTTCGCCGACGGTTTCTTCCTTATTACCGTTTTTAGCGGCGATAATGGTTTCGGAGCACTCCTCGCCCACCTTTTTAAGAATTTTATCAAGTCCTTTCTCAAAAAGATAGCAAGTGTAAGAGCCCTCTTGCTGTTCTTCTTTTCGGGACAGAATTGTGTTATAAAGATTTACTAATGTATCGTTCATATTATTCTCCTTTAATCTTGTTGAAGAAACAAGATTTACTGCCTGTATGGCAAGCGGGGCCCGTCTGCTCAACCTTTACTAAAAGCGTATCATCATCACAATCGCCGTGAATTGAAATAACCTTTTGAAGATGGCCCGAGGTTGCGCCCTTGTTCCAAAGCTCCTGACGGGAACGGCTCCAGAACCAAGTATAGCCTGTTTCAAGAGTTTTCGCCAAAGATTCTTTGTTCATATAGGCAAGCATTAAGATTTCGCCTGTTTTTTCTTCTTGAATTATGGCGGGAATAAGCTCACCTTTAACAAAAAACCTGTCAAGGTTCATAGCTTTACACCTCGCATTCCTTAATGGCTTCTGAAAGATTAAGAGTACCGCTGTAAATTGAACGGCCACAGATGGCACCGTACATATCCACAGCCTTCAAAGCCTTGATATTGCTCAAATCTTTGATTCCGCCGCTTGCTGTAATATTGCAAGAAACTGCATCATTGAGCTTAACTAATTGTTCTAAATTTGGACCTGAAAGCATTCCGTCGCAGTCGATATCTGTAAAGATAATATACTTTACACCGAAATCTTCCATTCGCTTTGCAAGGTCTATGTAGTGGGTATCACTTTTTTCAGTCCAACCCTCAGTTGCGACCATTTCATTTTTCGCATCAATGCCCACGGCAATTCTGTCACCAAATTCACGGCAGGCTTCTTTAACAAGCTGAGGATTTTTAAGTGCCGCCGAACCGATAATTACACGCTCAATACCGTTCTGTATGTAAAAGTCAACATCCTTCATTGTGCGAATTCCGCCACCGACCTCTACTTTGAGTCCGCTATTCTTTGCAACATCAAGGAAAATATCTGAATTTATACGGACACCGTCAAGCGCACCGTTTAAATCCACCATATGAATCCACTCTGCACCTGCCTTGCAGAAGTTCAGCGCAGTTTCCATATAAGAATCGGCAACCTTGCCTGCGGTGGCGAAGTCCCCTTTATAAAGGCGGACACATTCTTTGTCTTTTATGTCAATTGCGGGAAAAATTATCATTGATTAAAGAGTCCCCTTTGTTGAAAGTGTTTTGTCGGTTTTCTCGGCGGCAATGCTCATTGCGTGACCGAATGCCTTGAAAATAGCCTCGGCAATGTGGTGAGAGTTATCCCCGTAGGGTACACGCAAGTGAAGTGTGATTTTCGCATTGTCTGCTACTGCACGGAAGAATTCAACACACATACAAGCATCAAAATCACCGCATTTTTCCTGTGGGAAATCTGCTTCAAAAACCGTGTATGCACGGTTGCAGATGTCAACTGCGCAAAATCCCAAAGCCTCATCCATTGGCACAAAGAAGCTGCCGTAGCGCACAAGGTTCGACTTATCGCCAAGCACCTCTGAAAGTGCCTGACCGAGCACTATACCGATATCTTCAACTGTATGGTGGCAATCAACCTCTAAATCGCCAACGCATTTAACAGTCAAGCCGTAGCCCGCGTGTGCGGCAAAGGCGGTAAGCATATGGTCAAAGAATCCCACGCCCGTATCCACCTTTATTTCTCCGCCCTCAAGGCAGAGTGAGAGGGAAATATCAGTTTCTTTAGTTTTTCTTGTAATAGTAGTCTGTCGCATAGTTATTCCTCCAAAACTTTAATGAGTTCTGCGAGCATTTTTTCATTTTCGTATTTTGTTCCTGCGGTAATTCGCAAAAAATCGCCCATATTGCGAATGATTATACCGCGGTTTTTCATTTTTTCAAATACTTCGCGCGCATTTTTAACCTTTAAGTACACGAAGTTTGTGTGAGATTCATAAACTCTTTCGATTTTATCGTTTTTGATTTCAAGAATTGCAGAATACAGCTCTTCTTTCGATTTTATTACCGTTTCAATGCAATTATCAATATAATCAGGATGAGCAAAAAGAACTTCACCCAGCGCTTGCGACACGGAATTCACATTATAGGGTGATTTCACGGCGCGGATTACATTGGTAAGCGTCTTATTTGCAATGGCAAAGCCAAGTCGAAGCGCCGCTGAACCGAGAGCCTTTGAGCAGGTTTTTAAAATTATGAGATTATCGTAATTTCCGAACTCGTTTAAAAGACTTTCATCCTCTGCGAAGTCCATATATGCTTCGTCGAGAACCACGAGAGAATTCACGCTGTTTATGAGCTTACGAATTTCGTCTTTTCTGATAATTCTTGATGTGGGGTTGCAGGGGTTTGAGAAAATAACTATTCGCACATTCTCTGCATTTGCAATTTTTATGACCTCGTCAATATCCACATCCAAATCATCATTTTTCCGGTATTTTACGCTTGCACATTCTGCAATTTCTGCATAAAAACGGTACATTGAGAAATCGGGCTCTAGGGTTAAAATTTTGTCACCCTTTTGCAGAAATGCGTTCATTATTACAGAAATTATTTCATCAGAGCCGTTGCCTGCGGTGACGCACTCGGGATTAACCTTGAAATATTTTGCAAACCCATCAACCAATTTTGTTGCCATTGGGTCAGGGTAACGGTTAAGAGCGGTATTTTTTAAAGCTTCAACCATTTCGTTTTCGATTCCTTCGGGAACAGTTAAAAATGACTCGTTAGCATCAAGGCGGATTTCATAGGTTCCGCTGATTGGCTCATAGGGTGTTAAGTTTTTTACTTTTTTATTAAGCCTAAACATCTTTAATCCTCAAATCTAACCTTGATAGAATTTGCATGGGCGGTAAGTCCCTCTGTTTCTGCGAGAGAAACAACTTTGTCCTTACAATTGCGAAGTGCATCTTCTGTGTAATAAATGAAGCTTGATTTCTTAATAAAGCTGTCAACTGACAAGGGTGAGAAAAATCTTGCAGTTCCGCTTGTGGGTAACACATGGTTAGGTCCTGCGAAGTAATCGCCGAGGGGCTCGGGGGAGTAATTGCCAAGGAACACACTGCCGGCGTTATCCATTCTGCCGATGTATTCAAGAGGATTTTCAACGCACATTTCAAGGTGCTCGGGAGCAAGACGGTTTGCAAAATCCACAGCCTTGTCCATACTGTCGCAAATGATAATTGCGCCGAAATCCTTGAGTGATTTTTCAATAATATCTTTTCTTGAGAGAGTTGCACACTGACGAGCCAACTCTTCTTTTGTTTTTTCTGCGATTTCAGCACTTGTAGTAATAAGAATCGAAGAAGCTAACACATCGTGCTCTGCCTGACTCATAAGGTCTGCGGCAAGGAATTTTGGGTTAGCAGTTTCGTCTGCAACAATCAGAATTTCACTTGGGCCCGCAACCATATCAATATCAACCGTTCCGTAAAGAAGCTTTTTAGCAGTAGCTACGAAGATATTGCCGGGGCCAACAATTTTGTCAACCTTGGGCACGCTTTCTGTACCGTATGCAAGTGCGGCAACTGCCTGTGCACCGCCCATTAAGAATACGCGGTCAACGCCTGCAATTTTTGCAGCGGCAAGGATATCCGGGTTGGGTGTACCGTCCTTTGCGGGCGGAGTTACCATAATAAGCTCTTTAACGCCTGCGATTTTAGCAGGAATTGCGTTCATTAGCACGCTTGACGGGTAAGCCGCAGTGCCACCGGGAACATATAAGCCAACTCTTTCGAGTCCGCGTACACGCTGACCCATAATTACTCCATTTTCTTTTGTAGTGAGCCAGCTCTGTTGCTTCTGACGAGCATGGAAATCACGAATATTCTCTGCGGCATCTTCAAGAGATTTCACGAAGAACGGGTCGCATTTTTCTATGGCGGCATCGATTTCTTCCTTTGTGATTTCTGCTTTTTCGGGAGCCTTACCGTCAAATTTAATTGTGTATTCAAGAACTGCCTTATCGCCGTTCATCTTTACATTTTCAAGGATTTCGTTTACGGTTGCAGTTACCTTTTTGTCAACCTCGCCGCTACGGGCTTTAAGCTGTGAAATGAGTATTTCTTCTGCTTTTCCGTCTGCAAAAACTGTATTTATCATAAATGTCACCTTAGTTCTGAGGAATTACCCTTCCTAATTTTTCAAGAAACTCGTCAATTTCGTCGCGTTTTAATTTCATGCTTGCCATATTTACAATTACACGGGCTGAAATCGGCATAATCTTTTCAATTACCTCAAGTCCGTTTTCTTTGAGCGTTGTGCCCGTTTCAACAATATCAACAATGCCGTCGGCAAGCTCTAAAAGGGGTGCGAGTTCAACAGAGCCCTCAATCTTGATGATTTTAACATCCATTCCCCTGCCCTCAAAATACGCCTTTGTAACATTGGGGTATTTTGTAGCAATTCTCTTTGTATTGAAGCCGTCGTAAAAATCAAAGCCTTTTTTGGTTGCAAGGGCAAAATCGCATTTACCGAGGTTTAAATCCATCATTTCGTAAAAGCTTTTGCCGTTTTCTGCGATTGTGTCGCGGCCTACAACACCGATGTCGCACACACCGTGCTCAACATAAGTAATGACATCTGCCGCTTTGGCAAGAACAACCTCGTAATCGTTGACCTTTAAAATAAGGCGTCTGCCCTTATTGATGAGTTCGTCGCAGTCAAGACCCATTTTCTCAAAGAGTGCAACAGTTTGTTTTTCAAGTCTGCCCTTTGTGAGTGCAATTCTTAAACTCATAACTGCACCTCGCTTGTTCCGTTTTCATCTATAATACAAGCAGTTGTAAAATTTTTCTGCTTTGCGTATTCAATGGTTTCTTCTTTTGTTGTGAAGTTTGAAATCTCACAATAAACACCGCTGTCGCGAAGTGTTTTTGAATATTCAAGAGCATTTGTGATGTAATCATCAGCACCCCAAACGATGATTTGAGGTAAATTTTCTTCCTCAACCTCGTTTCGTGCAAGCATTACAGATGCCAAATCACCCGTTTCGATACCGAATCCTATAGATTGCATATCTCTGCCAAATTCACTACCGAGCAAATCATAACGACCACCCGAAATAACCGAAACACCGCTACCCTGCAAGTAGCCTTTGAATATAATGCCAGTATAATAATTGGTGCGGTTAACAAGGCTTAAATCGATGATAATTTTGTCGGCAAGCCCCATTTTTTCAAGCTGGATGTAAAGCTCCTTAAGATATTGAAGGCTCTTTTTACCCTCGTCACCCATTTCAATCTGCTTTGCCTTTTCAATAACATCAAGTCCGCCGAAATAACGGGGCAGATTGCGAATACAGTTTGTCACAGCGTTTTCGCCGATGCCGTCAAGAATTTTATTAAGCATTACAAAATTACGGCTCTCAACACAATCATAAATGGCACTTACAGTTTCATCGTCAACATGAAGATTACTGCACAAATCCTTGAAAAATCCTGCGTGACCGATTTCAAGCTTGAAATCTGCAGATGTGCAACATTCTACCGCTTCAACCGCGGTAGCGATTACCTCTAAATCTGCACGAAGTCCGCCAACGCCCATAAGCTCAATACCGCTCTGAGTTGCCTCGTCACTTCTGCCCGTCAAATTTTTCTGACGGAGAAAAACATTCTGATTATAATAAATTCGCAGTGGCAGAGTTGCATTCTGAAGTCTTGTTGAAGCAAGACGCGCAATGGGAAGTGTTGAGTCGGGACGAAGCACCAACAATCTGCCGTAAGAATCGGTTAGGCTATAAAGATTTTCAGGGCTGTAGCCTGAGCTTTCACGGTTGAACACATCAAAAAATTCAATTGTGGGGGTCATTACCTTTTGATAACCCTTTGACTTAAAGAGGGCTGAAAGCTTTTTCTCTGCAAAGCGGATTGCTCGGCTTTCAGAAAGAAGATAATCTTTTGTGCCCTCGGGGGTAATTTTGGAGTAATTCTTCATAAAAAATATCCTTAAAAAAGTTTCTTTTCGCTTGCACACTTTAGCGTGCTAATATGATAACACGATAAAGCAAATGTGTCAATGTGCAGAACTGCAAAATACTTGGCAGTCCTGCACACTTTATTTGTTAAACTGACTAAAAACCAAAGAATGAAATTTGCGCGGTTTCGGGAAGTCCCTCAAGTGCGCCTACCTCTTTGAGCGCGGTAACAACGGCACTTGAAGCACCCGTTCTTGCCTGATAATCGTCAACCGAAACGAATTCGCCCTTGCCGTCACTTCTGCCCGCTTCAAGTCCCTTAGCCGCGTTTTCGCCGACACCTGAAAGAGCCGAGAAAGGCATTCTGATTTTGCCGTCTTCAATGAAATATGTGGTAGCACGGGATTTGTAAATATCAACGGGAAGAAGCTCAACTCCGCGAGCCATCATTTCATTCACAACCTGCAAGGTGGTGAATTGGTCTTTTTCTTTGGCGGTCATAGGTTTTCTGTCTTTGGGTTCAGAATTCAGCGGTCCGTGAAGCTCAACCATTTTGCGCTTAACAGCATCTCTGCCCTGAAGCACGGTTACTGCGTCAAGGTCGCCGCCACGAACGGTTAAGAAAGCGGTGTAATACTCGGTAGGCTTATAAATCTTATACCAGCCAAGACGAAGTGCCGCGATAACATAAGCCGCCGCGTGAGCCTTGGGGAACATATATTTGATTTTACGGCAGGAATCCATATACCAATCGGGAACACCACAAGCACGCATTGCATCCTCTGCACCCTCGGGGAAGCCCACCTTTGCAACAATACCCTTACGGGTTTTTTCCATAATATTGAAAGCAAGACCCGAATCAAGACCCTTATGGATAAGGTAAGTCATAATATCGTCACGGGTACCGATAACCTCTGAAATTGTGCATCGACCACTTTTGATAAGTTCCTGCGCGTTGCCAAGCCAAACATCAGTACCGTGGGAAAGTCCCGAAATCTGCAAAAGGTCAGAGAATTTCTTGGGCTGTGCTTCAATAAGCATTCCGCGAACGAAATCCGTACCCATTTCGGGGATTGAAAGTGTGCCTGTTTCAACGCCGATATCTTCGGGAGTAAGACCCAAAGCCTCGGGGCTTGTACAAAGACTGACGACTTTTGGGTCACACACATCAACATCCATAACATTGATTCCCGTCATATCTTCGAGATGCTTATAAAGTGTGGGCACATCATGGCCGAGAATATCAAGCTTCAAAATTGTATCGTGGAGGAAATGGAAGTCGAAGTGAGTGGTTTCCATATCCGAAGATGTATCATTTGCGGGGTACTGAACGGCGGTAAAATCGTAAACATCGAACTCATTGGGAACAACAACCATTCCGCCGGGGTGCTGACCTGTTGTACGCTTAATACCTGTGCAGCCTCTGGTCAATCTGTCCTCTTCAGCACGCGAAACAACTCTGCCACGCTCTTCAAGATACTTTTTAACATATCCGTAAGCGGTTTTATCGGCAACGGTTGCGATTGTACCCGCCTTAAACACGTGGTCGCGACCGAACAATTCTTCTGTATAACGGTGCGCCTTGCCTTGATAATCGCCCGAGAAATTAAGGTCGATATCGGGAGCCTTGTCACCGTGGAAACCGAGGAAGGTCTGGAAAGGAATTTCATGACCGTCACGAATCATTGGAATATCACAATGAGGACAATTTTTCGGTGGCATATCAAAGCCTGAGCCGTATTCACCGTGCAAGAAAAATTCGCTATGCTTACATTTTGCACAACGGTAATGAGCAGCAAGAGGGTTAACCTCTGAAATACCAGCCATTGTTGCAACGAATGATGAGCCAACTGAACCTCGCGAGCCAACATGATAGCCGTGAGCCTCGGAATCCCAAACAAGCTTCTGCGCGATAATATAAAGAACTGCGAAGCCGTGCTTGATGATGGATTCAAGCTCCATTTCAAGACGCTCGGCAACATATTCGGGAACGGGGTCACCATACCATTCCTTTGCCTTTGCCCAACAAATGTCGCGAAGCTCTTGCTCTGCGCCGGGGATTGTCGGGTTAAAGGTTCCGGGCGGAATAGGTGTAACCTGCTCAATCATATCTGCGATTTTATTTGTATTTGTAACAACAACCTCGTATGCAGTATCTTCGCCAAGATATGCGAATTCCTCAAGCATTTCTTCGGTGGTTTTGAAGTAGAGCGGTGCCTGATTATCCGCATCGTCAAAGCCCTTGCCCGCCATAAGAATAGCACGGAAAGCGGCATCCTCGGGGTCCATAAAGTGAACGTCACCCGTTGCGCAGACTAACTTATTGAGCTTATCACCCAAATGGATAATCTTACGGTTAATATCACGCACATCTTCAAGATTTTTAATCTTGTTATACTCTTTATTTCTGTCCGGATTTTTCGCATTGGGGTCCGAATGAGAGGCAATCATAAACTGATTGTTGCCGTCGGGCTGAATTTCAAGATAATCGTAATAGCTTGCGATACGGAGTAATTCCTCGTCACTCTTTTCAAAGAGAATCGCCTTTATAAGCTCGCCCGCCTCACAAGCAGAGCCGAGGATTATACCCTCGCGGTGCTCATTAAGCTTTGAGCGCGGAATACAAGGTCTTGTGTGGAAATATGTAGTATGAGAAAGAGAAATGAGCTTATAAAGATTTTTAAGACCCGCCTTATTCTGCACAAGCAAAATAATGTGATAGCGTGGAAGCTTTTCCCAAGCTGTATCGGGATTGGCCAAGTCATCAATAAGATAACCCTCAACTCCGTAAATAAGCTTAATATCACTTTTCCCCTTACCCTTTACTGCATCGGGATAGCCCTGGGCGTTACCGTGGTCAGTAATGGCAATGGCGGGGTGACCCCACTCGATTGCTCGCTTAACAAGCTTGTCGGCAGAGGTCATACCGTCCATATCGGACATATTTGTATGTAAATGCAGTTCCACTCTTTTTATTTCTGCATTATCCTTCTTCTTTATTGGTGTTACTGTGCTTACTGCAGTTGCAGAAATAACATTTTCGCCTGCGAATTTGTCATAGCTTACACGACCGTAAACCATAACTGTAATTCCGTCAGCTAACACACCTAAAAAGCTTTTTGCATTTTCGCAACGCTCAAAAATCTTAACTGTATAGGAATATGTTTTATCTGTAATGTTAAAATTGATAATATTATTTTTACCGTCGCGGGTTGTTCGCACATCAACGCCGAAAACCTCACCCCACACGGCAACTGCACCGCTTTCAATATTGACATCTTTAAGGTGCTGAAGATTTGAGTGTCTGATAAGATTTCCGTAAATCGCCTTTTGTGTTTCCAGATAAATAGGGAAGCCCTCTTTAATTACATGAGGCTTGGGCTCACCTGCCTCGGCTGGTAAGCTTGGAGCGGGAATATTTTTCTCGCGACGGATTTCTTCGTCAACTTTTTTCTGCATTTCGTCGATGGCAGATTCTGTGTTGAATTCGCCCTGCATAAGAGTTATTGTAATATCAATGCCGAAAACTGCACGGATAATCTTTTCAAGCTCTGTGTGACACGAAGCACCCTCAAGAATGTTTTTGCCGCCTTTTTTAAGGCTTACAAGCAGTTCTTTGCCGTGAAGCTTATAATCAGCATCGCTGAAATAACCGTTTGCAACAACATTTCGGGATTTGAGAATACCAACAAGCATTTCCATATATTCTGTGGTAAAGCCCAATCTTGTTTCATCGCAAACGATTGATATATTAACATTTACAGCTCTTGAAAGTTGATTTTCAAGAGCTAAAATGCGGTCATTTTCAATTTTTCTGTAAGGCTTTATCGTAAGCCTTGCCGAGCATTTTTCATGGCAGACCGAAAATCCCGCAATATCCGCATAAGCAATATCAAGATTTCTGTCGCAATCAAAATACTCACCGAAAAGTGATTTTACTATTGCCATATGTATTTCACACCGTTACATTTTTTCAATTTCTTTTAAAAGTTCGCTTACTATTTCGTTTTCGGCTACTTTTTTAAGCACTTCGCCGTGCTTGAAGATAACGCCGCAGCCGTCACCGCCTGCAACGCCGATATCGGCCTCTTTGGCTTCACCTGGGCCGTTGACAACGCAACCCATAACTGCAACCTTGATAGGTTTATCATAATTTGCAAGCTCTTTTTCAATTTGAGCCGCAAGAGAAATAAGGTCAATTTTTGTTCTCCCGCAAGTGGGACAAGCTACAATCTGTGCACAATCCGTCTTGATTCCCGCGGCCTTGAGAATATCAAAGCCCGCTTTAACCTCGGTTACGGGGTCGGCGGTCATTGAAACGCGGATTGTGTCACCGATACCGTCTAAAAGCAATGAGCCGATACCGATACTTGACTTTACAAGTGCCATATTATGAGTGCCCGCCTCGGTAACTCCGAGGTGCAAGGGATAATCACACATATCTGCGACAAGGCGGTATGCCTTGACCATTTTCTGTACATCTGAAGATTTGATTGACACAACAATATTGTTAAAGTCAAATTTTTCAAGCAATTTTATATGATACATTGCACTTTCAGCCATAGCCTCGGGTGTGGGCGAGCCGTATTTTGCAAGTAATTCTTTTTCAAGTGAGCCCGAATTCACACCAATACGGATAGGCACATCATGAAGACGGCAAGCCTCCGCCACCGCGCGCACCTTTTCGTCGTCACCGATATTACCCGGATTAATTCTGATTTTATCAACGCCCGCCGCAACGCTTTCCAACGCGCAACGGTAATCGAAATGAATATCAGCCACAACGGGAATTTTTACTGCACATTTCACCGCATAAAGAGTTTTAATTGCTTCTTTATTGGGAACGGTCAGTCGGATAATCTGACAACCCGCCTGCTCTAACGCTACGGCTTGTCTTACATTACCCTCTGCATCCTCTGCGGGTACATTGAGCATTGACTGAACTGATATGGGATTGTTACCACCGATTTTAACATTACCCGCTTTTACAACGCGGCTTTTTCTGCGTTCTATCATAATTTCACCGTCTTTACTGTTTAATCAAAGTGACTATATCGTTAAAGGTCACTACCAACATCAACAAGAGCAAAAGTACAAGTCCTGCACCGTGAACATAGCCCTCATATTTGGGGTTAATGGGCTTTCTGCGAATTCCCTCAATAAGAAGAAAGAAAAGTCTGCCACCATCGAGTGCGGGAAGTGGCAACACATTGAATACGCCTATATTGATTGACACAAACGCCATAAGAGTGAGAGCGGTTATTAGACCGTCTTTACTGTCAACCGCGCCTGCCGCCGCGTCTGCTATGATATTTACCGTACCCACGGGACCCGACAAATCTGTTAAGCCGTACTGACCTGTCACCAAATCAAAAAGGCTTAACCACACAAGGCGTACAATTGACGCCGAACGCCTGAATGCATTCTCAAAAACATTGAGGAATGTGGGTTCTTCACCAAGAATTACAAAATCATAGGTAATGAGCGTGTAGTCACCGTCTTTTTCAGTTTCAAATGTAACACCCGTAAGCTCAACCTTTTCACCGTCACGGCGTACTGTCATATCAAAAACGCCGTCGTCACTTCGGGTCATAAGAAACGAAATATCCATATCGGAGAAAACTCGGTGACCGTCGATTTCAAGGAATTCATCGCCCTCTTGAAGTCCTGTTTGCTGACTTATAGCGTTCTCTTGAAAATACAAAATCTGATTTGTGCCTATTAAATCCTCCATTGAGAGAACGGTTGCCACTATAACTACGCCTAAAATAAGGTTCATAACTGCACCTGCGGCAACAATTATGAATTTCTGCCACACTTTTTTGCGGTTAAAGGCATTTTCATCCTGACTTTCTTCGTC
>CAZTLU010000006.1:0-24375 GCA_964614605.1 uncultured Eubacteriales bacterium | reverse complement strand
ATTTCTGCCACACTTTTTTGCGGTTAAAGGCATTTTCATCCTGACTTTCTTCGTCCTCGCCCTCCATGCTTACATATCCACCGATGGGAAGTAAGCGAAGCGCATATGTGGTTTCGCCCTTTTTCTTCTTGAAAAGAGCGGGACCCATACCAAGAGCGAACTCATTCACCTTTACTTTGAAAAGCTTTGCAAAGGCGAAATGACCCAATTCGTGTATTGAAATTAAAAGTCCGAAAAAGAGAATGGCAACAAGAAAAGGCCACACTTTAGACCAGATTTCCAAAAAATCACTGCTTTCTGTTTAATATCAAACCCATTTAAATCCTCTCGAAATAACGGAAAATTATCCGTCAAGTCGTATTACTGTTTTGCGTATTTAACGACTAATTCACGAGCTAATTTGTCTGCTTCGTCAACATCGTCTGCGGTGTAAAAATCCACCTTTGGAGCCTCGTTCATAACGCGTTCAACAAGCTCACCGATTTGTAAAAATCCTATTTCGCCCTTGCGGAACATCAAGTTCGCCT
Organism: uncultured Eubacteriales bacterium; assembly: GCA_964614605.1. Classification (GTDB taxonomy): domain Bacteria; phylum Bacillota; class Clostridia; order Oscillospirales; family Acutalibacteraceae; genus Fimenecus. The sequence goes on along the minus strand of CAZTLU010000006.1, from coordinate 23,848 downwards.
GCTCATTTGCAGAGTTTGCAAATGCGGGGTAAAGTCCGCCACGGGTAATCGCCTCACGGCAGATATTCATACAAGTGAAGGTTTCATAATCGGGCTTATAGAATGTTAGTGTGCCCAATTTTGTCAAATCAAGCTCACCTGTGAGGGATTCAATTCTTTCAGGATATGTGAGTGCATACTGAATGGGGATTTTCATATCGGGAAGACCCAACTGTGCAATCACCGCATTATCGGTATATTCCACCGCCGAGTGAATTATACTCTCACGGTGAACAACAATTTCAATTTTTGATGGATGAACACCGAAAAGCCATACTGCTTCAATCAGTTCAAGGCCCTTGTTCATCATTGTAGCGGAGTCGATGGTTATTTTTTGCCCCATGCTCCAATTAGGGTGCTTAAGTGCATCGGCAACGGTAACTTTTGCCAGTTCTTCTCTCGTTTTGCCGAAGAACGGGCCACCACTTGCGGTTAAAATAATTCGTTTGAGTGCCCTGTTTGTAGGTTGCCCCTGTAAGCACTGAAAAATCGCAGAATGCTCGCTGTCTACGGGCAAAATGTCAATTCCTTTCGCCTTTGCCTTGCCCATTACAAGCTGACCGCCTGCAACAAGGGTTTCTTTGTTGGCAAGGGCAATTTTTTTGCCTGCATCAATGGCGGTGAGTGTTGGGCGAAGTCCTGCCATACCAACAACAGAGTTAATAACGGTATCCGCTTCATCTATTGCTGCACATTCGCAAACGCCCTCAAGTCCTGCAAACACCTTTGTATCGGTATCTGCCACGCGGAGTTTTAATTCCTTTGCGGCATTTTCGTCAACCAACGCGGCGATTTTCGGCTTGAATTCACGAATTTGTGCCTCGATTAAATCTACATTAGAATATGCCGAAAGCGCGGAAACCGAGTAACCGCACTTTCTTGCTGTTTCAAGGCTCTGTGTACCGATTGAACCGGTTGAGCCCAATATACTTAAATTTTTAGTAGTCATTATATAACAACTCCGAAAATATTAAAGATAGCATAGAATGCCACAAGTACAAAAATTAAACTGTCAAATCTATCCATAATTCCGCCATGGCCGGGAATAAGCTTGCCGAAATCCTTAATGCCGAAATTACGCTTGATTACAGATGCGGTAAGGTCACCGCACATACTGATTATTGAAAGCGGGATTGTCATTAAAATAACACCCAAGTAGTTGTTTTCGTTATTATCAAAAATGAGATTTGTGAATACTGCATAGAGTATTACTGTTGAAATTACACAGCCTACAACTCCGCCGATAGCACCCTCAACTGTCTTTTTGGGGCTTATATTGGGGCAAAGCTTATGCTTACCGCAAAAACTGCCCACGAAATATGCCATAACATCTGTCATCCAAGCACAGAACATTGCGAAAAGAATCAAGAAAAGCCCGTGATTTTCATTGTAATTCTGCTCGGGGAAGTACTCGTTAACATCACGGAACCACATAAGTCTTGTAATTGCAAAGGGTACTCCAAGAGAACCGATTACAACTGTTGCAATATGTGAAAACTTTGTCTTTTCATATTCAAAAAGCATAAAAATGCAAAGGATGATAATATAAAGGCAAACAAGATATTCTGATTTCAAGTTAAGCCCAAGCCCTTGCAGAGCATTGCCGTATTCATAATAAAGCGGTACCGCAGCAGAAGCAATAAGACTTAACACCATTACAGGTTTATTCTGAAGCTTTACTGCGTGATTTAATTCGTGAGTTGCAATAGCACAAAGTATCGCCACTACAATAGCAAGCAAAGGTGTGTTGCGCAAGCACAGCATTGTTATGCCGAATGCCGCCCAGATGAGACCAAAAACAATTCTTTTAGCCATAGATTAAACTCCTCCGAATCTTCGGTTTCTCTTTTCAAACTCTCGCAACGCCTCAATTAAATCTTCTTCTGTAAAATCAGGCCAGAGCACATCTGTGAAATACAATTCCGCATAGGCTGACTGCCAAGTTAAGAAATTTGATGTTCTGTACTCTCCGCTGGGTCTGATTATAAGGTCGGGGTCAGGAATATTCTTTGTATAAAGGCTCTCCGAAATCATTTCTTCGGTGATTTCGTCGGGAGTTATCTCCCCTGCCGCAACCTTTTTTGCAATATTTTGAACACCCTGTGTTATCTCGTGACGACCGCCGTAATTTATGGCGATATTCAGAATAACATTATTTTTCTCACTGCTTTCCGCCTCGGTGTGTTCCATTAAAGCCAGAATATCCTCGGGAATTCCCGCACGGTCACCGATAAAGCGAAGAGAAATACCCTTTTCTTCGTTTTCGGCTTTTCTGTCATCCGCCTCAATCAAGTATTCACGGAAAAGCTGCATTATTGCGTCAACCTCTTCCTGAGGTCTTTTCCAGTTTTCAGTTGAAAAGGCATAGAAAGTCAGGCACTTAACACCCACATCAGCGGCGAATTCACCGATTCTGCGAAAGGTTTTAGCACCCTCAATATGACCTTTATAGCGAGGCAGCCCTCTCTGCTTTGCCCAACGACCGTTACCGTCCATAATAATACCGATGTGCTGGGGAAGAACTGAAAATTCAGGAATATTTTTCTCAATCATAACCTTAAAATATGCAAATCGGGGCGGAATTATCCGCCCGCAATTTGTTTATATCTCCATAATTTCTTTTTCTTTCTTGTCGGCTACTGCGTCGATTTCTTTAATGAATTCATCAGTAATCTTCTGAATTTTTGTTTCAGCGTTTTTCTGGTCATCCTCTGTAATTTCGCTGTTTTTCTTCATAGCCTTGATTTTATCCATTGCATCACGACGGATTGAACGGATTGCAACCTTTGACTCCTCAGCAGTCTTGCTGACATCCTTGCAAAGAGCCTTTCTGCGCTCTTCTGTAAGGGGTGGGAATGTAAGGCGGATAACCTTGCCGTCGTTCATAGGAGTAATGCCGATATCAGAAGCCTGAATAGCCTTTGAAATCGGGTTGATTGTGCTTACATCCCAAGGCTGAATGATAAGAATTCTGCCTTCGCTTACTGAAACAGCAGCCATCTGCTGAATGGGTGTGGGAACACCGTAATAGTCAACTGAAATTCTGTCAAGAACTGCAGGAGTTGCTCTGCCTGCACGCATACCTGCCAATTCTTTCTCAAGAGCCATAACGGTCTTGTTCATTTTTTCTTTCATTGTGTCAAAAACTGTATTCATAATATATCTCCTTTATGCGATATTTCTTTTATTATTTTTCAGAAACTACAACTGTACCCACATTTTCGCCCATAACAGCTTTAACCATATTCCGAGGCTGTTGAAGATTGAAAACAAGAAGCGGGATATTGTTATCTCTGCAAAGAGAAGCAGCGGTACTATCCATAACTGCAAGACCCTTGCTTAAAATATCCTGATGTGTAATAACATCATATTTGATTGCATCGTCAAAGCGGTTGGGGTCCTTATCGTAAACACCGTCAACATTTGTTGCCTTGAAGATAATGTCTGCATCAATTTCTGCCGCACGAAGAGCCGCCGCAGTATCTGTTGAGAAGAAGGGGTTACCTGTTCCGCAACCGAAAACTACTACTCTGCCCTTTTCAAGATGACGCTTTGCACGATGGCTGATATAAGGCTCTGCAATTTTGTTCATTTCGATGGCAGTCTGAACTCTTACGATTACGCCCATCTGCTCAAGAGAATCAGCAAGAGCCAATGAGTTCATAACGGTTGCAAGCATACCAATGTGGTCGGCTCTTGTTCTGTCCATATCACCGCTTGAACGGCCGCGCCAGAAATTGCCGCCGCCAACAACAATAGCAACCTCTGTGCCCAGCTCTGTCATTTCTTTGATTGCAGAGCAAACACTGTTTACTGTATTAAAATCAAATCCGTGCTTTTTATCGCCGGCAAGCACCTCGCCGCTGACCTTTAAGAGCACTCTTTTATATTTGGGTTCCATAAAATATACACCTCCGCGGCAGACCATACTTCTCCGTCTACCATATTTAGTATATTTTACAATAAAATCGCTATTCTGTAAAGTGGAATTTTAAACAATTACAGTATAATTTATTCTACAAATTAAGCATTGACTAAAATAGACTTAAGATATATAATTATTTTGTATGAGTTTGTTCCCTAAAAACCAATTACGAGGTGTTAAAGAGATGGCGAATAAGCCTTTTAATATTGAAAAAATTTGTGAAATGTTTTCACTTAAAGGCGATTTTACAGGCTATGAAAAATGTAGTAACGGTCACATTAACAGTACATACAATTTGATTTTTGAAGAGAACGGTAAAGTAAAAAAATATGTTCTTCAAAGAATAAATACCGATGTTTTCAAAAATCCCGACGGGCTTATGAGCAACATTGTTGCAGTTACAAGCCACATCAGTAAAAAGAATGCAGAGCTGAATATTCCTTGGGCAGACCGCGGAACGCTTACATTCCGCCCCTGTACAGACGGTAAATATTATTATATTGACGAAGCTGATAATTGCTGGCGTGTTTACGGATACATTGACCATGTTTACACCTGCAACGCCATTGACAGTACCGAAGTTTTTGAGAACGCAGGCGTGGCGTTCGGTGAATTCCAGAATATTCTTGCAGATTTTGACGGTGCTTCTCTTTTTGAAACAATTGAGAATTTTCACAACACCGCCTCTCGCTTCAACGACCTGAAAAAAGCCATTGAAGAAAATCAGGCAGGCAGACTTGACGCAGTTCGCGAAGAGATTGAATTTGCTTTATCCCGAGAGGCTGACACCCATGTGCTTGTTGATATGATTGATGAGGGCAAGCTCCCCTTGCGTGTTACTCATAACGACACAAAGCTTAACAACATTCTTTTTGACAATATTTCTGACAAGGGTATCTGCATTATCGACCTTGACACAGTTATGCCCGGTCTTTCGCTCTACGATTTCGGTGACAGTATCCGTTTTGGTGCCAACACCGCCGCAGAAGACGAAAAAGATGTTTCAAAGGTTTCTTTAAGTCTTGAGCTTTATGAGGCTTATGTCAAAGGGTATTTGAGCAGTGCCAGAAATGCACTTACAGACCTTGAAAAAGAGCTTTTACCCTTTGGGGCAAAGCTCATGACATATGAATGCGGAATTCGTTTTCTTATGGACTATCTTAACGGGGATAAATACTTCCACACAGACTATGACGACCACAACCTTGTCCGTTGCCGTACACAGTTTACACTTGTTGCAGATATGGAAAAGAAAATGGACAAAATGCTTGAGATTACAAAGAAATATTGCTGATACATATTACAAAAAATTAAAGCACTTGCCAATCGGTAAGTGCTTTTTATTTACTGTTCGGGTATATAGGTATATGCTTTGAAGCCGTCGGAATAGCATTGCTCGCCGTCGGGGAGCACCCACATTGCTTCAACATTTTCCATTGATTTTACCAATTCAAGACCATCTTCGTAATCCATAAGAAAAAGCGCAGTTGACATTGCATCGCCAAGTCCCGAATCATCTGTGAGAACTGATACAGAGCGGTATTTTGTACCGGGCATTAAGGTTTCGGGGTCGATGATATGATGATAATTTTCACCGTTAACTACATAAAAGCGCTGATATGAACCGCTCGTTACAAGACTTTCGCCCTGCAAGCGCAAAAATTCAATATAGGGTGTTTCTTCATTTTCGGTATCGGGATTTTCAATACCTACATTCCAAGGCTTTTCGCCCGCCATACCGATTGTGCGAACATTACCGCCCAAATTGAGAATATAACCTGTAACGCCCTTTTCTTCAAGATAAAGGGCGATTTTTTCTGCCGCATAGCCCTTTGCAATTGCGCCTACATCAAGGCTCATTTCGGGGTCTTTAAGGAAAACGGTATTGTTTTCATCATTGATAATCAAATCTTCAATATTTGTGTGCTTTGCCGCCTCTTCTAACTTATCCATTGGGGGCAATTCGGCATTTACGGGGTCATCAAGACCACGATTACGGTAAACATGCCATATTTTCAGCACACTGCCCATTGCAATATTCACATTGCCGTCGGTTTTCACATACATTTCCTTGGCAAAGGTAAGCATATCGATTATTTTCCGGTCAACTGTAACCTCGGTGTGCTTGCCGTCAACAAGGTCGTTGATTGTTACAAGGTTATTTAAGCCCTCATATCTGTTATAAATAGTGAAAAGACGATGATATTCATTGAGTAATGCCTTGATTTCTTCACAAACTGCGTCAAATTCCTCTTCGGTTTCTTCGTAGCCGATGATAGTTGTCGCGGTGTCAAAATAATCAAAATAATATTCACTGTACTTATTAAGTTTTGGAGTTTTCTCACAAGCAACAAGACTAATCACCTGTACAAAAACCAATACTGTTACTAATGATAATGACAATACCTTTTTCAAATCAACACTTCCATTTAACCGGGGCGTTGAGGCCGCCGCCCCCTACAATAACAAAAACAGGGATGCTGTTTTCACAACATCCCCGAATTTTTAAATTAGCGATTAAGCAACTGTTGCTGCTGCAACTGCAGCCTTAACCATATCGCTTACTGACATTGTGCAGCCTGCTGTCTGGAGGTCATCTGAACCGTAACCGTCATCAGCAACAAGTGTGCCAATTTCAGCAGCTGTCTTGCCTACGAGTGCTGCGTTGAATGCGTCAGCCTGAGCATACCACTCAAGAACCTTACCATCGCTGTTGAGGTCCATGCCGTAGTTGAGAGCTGCAGACATACCGTAATCATCGCCCTGTTCAAGCTTTGTCTTGATTTCTGTAGTTGCATCAAGAGTTGCAACGCCCTTAGCGTCAAATGTTACCTTACCCTGTGTGCAGTCTGTCTTAGCAACAACAACTTTACCATCTGCATCAACAACTGTTGCAACAACTGTTGTGTCAATCTGTGCAACGCCGTCTGCTTCTTCAGTAGCATCTCCACTTGAGTGTGAGTTAGCTGCTACAAGAGCAATGTTAAGTGAGTTTTCTGCTGTTGCAGCTGAATCAACTGCGCCGGCAACTGCCTTTTCAAGAGCGCCGATGAAGTCTGTTACATGAATTGTGCAGCCTGCTGTTGCAAGGTCGCCTGTTGTGTAACCGTCTTCTGTCATATAAGCCTTAACTTCATCAAGAGTCTTGCCCTTAGCTGTTGCCATGAAAGCGTCAGCCTGCTCGTTCCACTCAAGAACCTTGCCGTCGCCGTTGAGGTCCTGTGCGTATGCATTGCCGCCCATACCATAGTCTGTACCTTTTTCGTACTTTGTTCTGAGCTCTTCAGTAGCAACTACTTTACCTTCTGAAGTCCAAGCTGTTGCAATCTGAGCTGTGTCAAGGTCGATAGCAACGATTTTGCCGTCAGCATCAAGAAGAACAGCAACTGCTGTTGTGTTAACCTGACCTGCGCCGTTTGTTTCGCCGTCTGCACTTGTAGCATCGCCATAGTTAGCAACAATGCCCATACCGAACTTAAGTGTTGCAGCTGTATCGGGCTCGTCATTTGAGCAGCCTGCAAGAGCAACAACTGCGAAAAGCATTACTACTGCGAGAACTACGCTGAGAATCTTTTTCATAAGTGTTTTCTCCTTTAAAGAAATTTTTTATAAATTGGGCGCAAATAAATTATGTACCCGCAAATTTACAAATAGATTATTGCACAAAAGAGCCTATTTGTCAATAAATCTACGACAAATAGGCATTCAAATTTGATTACATTTTTATTACAAAATTTTCTATATTTTGACTTTTTCCAGACGTTTTAAAAGCAAGGAGCCTGCAATTCCTATGAAAACACCTGCAACGGTACCTGTTGCCGCGAGGACAATCATATAATAGCCGAGCTGTGCGGTGTCAAAAAGAGCGATTGCAACTAAAATCTGACCTAAATTATGGCTTACTCCGCCCACAATGCTCACACCTACCGTTGAGAAAAGGTTGAGCTTTTTACAGATTGTCATTAACGCAAGGCTTAAAACCGCACCCGCCACGCTGTAAAGAAGCATCATGCCGCTTCCAAAAAGCAGAAACGAGGAAAACAACACTCTTATAAGAGAAACTATTGCCGCCTCTTTAACGCCGAGCTTATAAAGCAGAATGATAATTATTATATTAGGAAGTCCTACCTTTATTCCGGGCACCGCACTCCATATAGGAGGCAAAAGCGACTCAACATAAGACAGAACCAATGCCAAGGCGGTAAACACGCCTAAAAAGGCAAGCCTTGTTACAAGATTTTTCTTCATAAACTGCTCCGAAAAAGAAAAATTTATACAAAATCTAAACTGCTACATCAACTTCGGGTTCTACACCCTCTGCTACAATTTCAATTACAACCTTATGGGGCAAACAAACTATTGTTTCACCAACATATTGAGCGGCACGGGTTTCGGCACATATACCGTCGGGGCAATTTGCCGAGCTTACATAAGCCTTACCGTCTTTTATTGTAAGCACATTGATGTTTTCGTCATTTTCACCTGTGGTGATTGTTACCTCTGTATCAACAGAAAGCGGATAAACGGCAGTCTGTTCGCCGTTGATATTTACTTCAACGGAAGCTCCTGCCTCTTTATTCATACTGAAAAACAAAAGTCCTGCCGCCGCTATAACACCTATAACGGCGACAAGAATAATGTCATTGCGTATTTTCCGTTTTTTGTCAGAGGCAACAGAATTCATATTATTCTGTGACTCTTTCATAATAAATTAATAACCGATTCTACCATTGACCATATCAACAAACTTCAAGCAACCTGTGGGGCACTGTTCGGTACAGATGCCACAGTCTGCACACTTATCATAGTCAATAACTGCAAGATTATTCTGAACGGTGATTGCACCCTCGGGGCAAATCTTTTCGCACTTTTTACAACCGATACAAGCATTTTTACAGTTTTTGCGTGCCGCCGCGCCCTTTTCTGTATTACTGCAAGCGACTGCTGCCGCGATAGTCTGAGAAACAAGAGTGATAATGCTCTTGGGACAGGTTTTAACACATTTGCCGCAACCGATACAAGCGCGGGGGTCAACATGAGCAAGTCCGTCATGAACACAGATTGCATCTACGGGACAAGCATCTGCACAGTCACCGCAACCGATACAACCGAACTTGCAGGAGCTGGGTCCGCCGTAAACCATTTTTGCTGCACCGCAGCTATCAATACCGTCATAAATAACCGTTGAATTAACTGCATTGCAGTCGCCTGTACAGTTAACAAATGCTACCTTGGGTGCCTCAACACTTACTGAAACGCCAAGAATATCTGCGAGCTGATTTGCAACATCTGCACCGCCTGGGATACAGAGGTTTGCTTCTGCCTTGCCGTTTGCTACTGCTTCAGCATAGGCGTCACAGCCTGCATATCCGCAAGCACCGCAGTTTGCACCGGGAAGGCACTCGCGAACCTTTACTGCAGTTTCATTTTCGGGAACTGCGAAGAAATGAGATGCTACTGCAAGAAGTATGCCTGCAATAAGACCAACTACTGCCACAACAAGAAGAGCCGTTAAAATTTCCATAATCAACACCCTCCTTATGCAAGTAAGTTTTCAACGATTCCGGCAAAGCCGAAGAATGCCATTGAAACGAACGATGCGGCTACAAGTGTTACGGGAAGTCCCTTAAAGCTTTCGGGAACCTCGCTCTCTTCAATGCGTGAACGCACACCTGAGAAGAGCACCATTGCGAAAAGGAAACCAAGTCCGCAACCAAGTGAGCTTACCATTGAGAACAAGAAAGCATTGTCATCTGTAACACCGTAATCTGTGATATTGTTGATTGTTACACCGAGAACTGCACAGTTTGTTGTAATAAGAGGAAGGTAAACACCAAGACTCTTATGGAGTGCAGGAATGAACTTCTTCAAGAAGATTTCGATGAACTGTACAAGAGCCGCAATAACAAGGATAAATACGATTGTCTGCATATATCCCATATTGAGAGGCTCAAGAATATAAGCCTGAATGGGCCAGGTTACTGCTGTTGCAACAAGCATAACGAAGATAACTGAAAGACCCATACCAACTGACTGGTTAACCTTTTTGGAAACGCCAAGGAAGGGACAAATACCGAGGAATCGGCTTAAAACATAGTTGTCAACAAGAACAGAAGACATAATAATGATGATTAAGGTTTTTACCATTTCCATTTATTTGCCCTCCTTTTCTGCTGATGCACAACCACCGCTGCAGCTTGCCGCTGACGGACAGCCTGCACAAGAGAATTCCTTTTTCTTGATAAGCTTGCCCTTTGTAATCTTATTAACTACGGCAATAAGCATACCGTAAACCATAAGACCGCCGGGAGCCTTTGTAAGAATGCTGATTGTAAAGCCATTCTGAACAAGGAAAGGAATTTCAATGCCTGCAAAAGAGCCTGCACCAATTACTTCACGAATTGTTGACATTGCAAGAAGAGCAATTGTGAAGCCAAGACCCATTCCGATACCGTCAAGTGCCGATTTGCCGATTGAGTTTTTACCTGCAAACATTTCTGCTCTGCCCAAAATAATGCAGTTAACAGTAATAAGTGCAAGGTAAACGCCCAAGGTTTCATACAAATCGGGCAGGAATGCATGAATAATCATCTGAACTATTGTAACGAAGCCTGCAATAACAACGATATAGCAAGGAATTCGCACTGTATCAGGAATAAATTTACGAAGTGCCGAAATAACAATGTTAGAGCAGATAAGAACTGCCATTGTTGCAAGGCCCATACCCAACGCACCGTCAACAGATGTTGTTGTTGCAAGTGTAGGGCAGGTTCCGAGAATAAGAACAAAAACAGGGTTTTCACGGAGGAGGCCTTTAATTAAAATTGATAAATTGTTGTCTTTACTCATCTTCAAGCCACTCCTTCCATAATTTTAACTGCTTCAAACGCCTTGCCGACAGCGGTCTTATAACCGTTTGATGTGATTGTTGCACCGCTGATTGCGTCTATATCCTTGTAATTGGTTTCATCTGTGCCGTTGAACTGTGAATAGAATTCCTTATTAGCACAAGCTGAACCAATACCGTCCGTTTCTGCCTGAGAAACCGTTACGCAGTTGATAATCTTACCGTCTGCTGTGAGAGCAACCTTGATGTAAATATATTCACCTGATGGATTGTAGTATTTATCACCGTTAATACCGAAGCCTGCTGCGTGAAGCTCGATTACATAGTTGCCGCTTGCAGTCTTGTAAGCCTTTTCAACATGTGCGGGCATATCTGCATATTTTGTGATGTCGATTTCTTCCATTGAAGAATCTGCCATAATCTTAGCCTGTGCCTCAATATTAGCCTTAACATCTTCTGCAACATCAGAAACTACAACACCGTTTGCATCAACGCCAACGAAGATTGCTTCCTCGCCCTCGCCTGTTACATAAACAGAGCCTGCGCCGTTGTTTGCAGTATAAACTGCTGAAACACCTTCAAGAACTTCACACACAAATACTTCTGTGAACTTATCACCTGCGGGAAGTGCTGCTGCAAGGTTATCAGCAAGAATTTCTTCTTCTGAACGGATGTCAACACTGCCACCGCCGAGAATGATTGCAGAGTTAAGTGCATCCTTAACCGCACCCTTATAAGCACCTGTTGTCATTGTTGCACCTGAAACTGTTGCAAGGTCATCAATTGTGTCAACGGTTGCACCTACCGTTGTTGCACCGTATGTCTTTTCTTGGCTGAGTGTTTCATTACTTGAAAGACAAACTGCACCGGTTACAACACCGTTAGCACCTACGCCACACATGATAATCATATCGGGGCCATAGCCTGTTGCGGTAAGCTTGAATACATGTCCGCCGTTTGAAGCACTGTAAGCCTCAAGCACAGATGCGGGAAGCTCATATTGTGTTAAATCTACTGTAGTGAAGTCTCCACCGTCGGGCATTACTTCAAGCAAAGCTTCATTTGCGGCTGCACCTGCATTTTTTTCAATTATCGGAGCTGTAACTGAATTCGTTACTGCCATAAGAACTGCAACTACCGCGCATATTACTGTCAGAGAGATAATACTTTTTAAATACTTCTTCATTTCTTATCCCCTCCAAACACCTTGCGTGTGCACATTGAATCAATATAGGGATTTACAATATTCATAAAGAGAAGCGCAAATGAAACTCCTTCAGGATATGTACCCCAGAAACGAATAAGCACGGTGATAACACCTACACCAATACCGAAAATGATTTTGCCCTTTGCAGTTGAGGGTGATGTTACATAGTCCGTTGCCATGAAAAATGCACCGAGAAGAAGTCCGCCTGAAAGAGTCCATGCAAGAGCGGCCTCAAAACTGCCACGTTCAACCAAAAGTGCAAATATGAAAGCCGTGCCGATAATGGCAACGGGAATATGCCAGCTGATTACCTTGCGAACAAGAAGATAAATTCCGCCGATAATGAGTGCCAATTTGCAAGTCTCACCGATTGCACCGCCACAATTGCCAAGGAACAAATCCACAAGGTTAACTGCTTCATCATTTGCAAGCTGAGTAAGAGGCGTAGCACCTGATGCCGCGTCAAGTTTTGTTGGGAAGGACGCTGTTGCCATTGAACCGCTGAATGCAATAATCATAAATACGCGGGCTGTGATTGCGGGATTTACAACATTCTTGCCTAATCCACCGAAAAGGCATTTAACCACAATAATGGCAAAAGCCGAACCGATTGCCGCCTGCCACAACGGAGTGCTTGCAGGAAGATTGAGTGCAAGAATAAGACCTGTAACCACAGAGCTTAAATCACTTACTGTCTGCTCTTTTTTAACAATGATATTGAAAAGGAGCTCACAAGCAACTGCACTGATTACGCAGGTTGCAATTACAAATAATGCGTCAACTCCGAAAAGCACAATACCTGCAATTGTTGCGGGAAGAAGCGCGATAATAACATCACGCATTATTCCCATTGTGCTTCTGGGACCGTGAATATGAGGCGAAACTGAAACATGAAGTTTTTCCATTATGCATTTGCCTCCTTTTCCTTATACTCGCGAAGTGCCATTTTAGCAAGTTTATTTGTCTGAACAAGAGGTCGGTTTGCGGGACAGCCATAAGAACAGCATCCGCATTCCATACAAGCCTCAAGTCCTGCCTTTTTAACCATTTCCATATCGTTGTTTTTATAGCCCTTAACAACTGCGGGAACATTTATGCCGAAAGGACAATGATTGATACAGTTGCCGCAACGGATACACGCAGTAGTTTTTGGCTTTTTGGTTTCTTTTTTATCAAAGGCAAGAACTGCATTTGTCTGCTTGAGCACAGTAACATTCAAGTCGGGAACTGCAACGCCCATCATAGGACCGCCATAAACTACTTTATCGGGGTCACACTTAAAGCCACCGCAGAATTCAAAAACCTCTGCTAATGCTGTGCCGATAGGAGCAATAACATTTTTAGGCTCGTTCACTGCACCGCCGTCAACTGTAAATGTTTTTTCAACAAGCGGCATACCTGTTTTAAGATAAGCGCCCATATTTGCCATTGTGGTGGAGTTGCACACGATACAGCCCACATCTGCGGGAAGCTGACCGGGTTTTACAACTCTGCCGGTTAAATTATAAATTAAAACTTTTTCGCCGCCCTGGGGATAAATTGCAGGAAGAACTACAACCTTAACCTTACTGTTATTAGCAGCAATTTCATTCATTTTAGCGATTGCAGAGGGTTTATTCTTTTCAATGCCGATAACAATCTTTTCAAAATTGAAATATTCATCAGCAATTTCAATTGCGTGCGCAATATCATCTGCTCTCTCCGTCATAATAAGCGAGTCACTTGTGATATAGGGCTCGCATTCTGCGCCGTTTATAATAAGTGTGTCAATGCTCTTATCAGTTGCAAACTTCACATAGGTCGGGAAGCCTGCACCGCCCAAGCCCACAATACCACTTGCTTTGACAGCGTTAATCAAATCTTCCTTACTTTTTACGCTTGGAGGAGCAACTGTTGAAGCAACAGTCATTTCGCCATCAGATTCAATGGTAATTGCCGAAGCCCTGCCACCATTTGAAATCACCGTATCCGCAATCATTTTTACGGTTCCCGACACGCTTGAATAAACGGGAGAAGAAATAAATCCGTTCTGTTCAGCTATCAAGGTTCCCACATCCACATGGTCACCGATTTTCACAACGGGAATGGCGGGTTTACCGATGTGCATTGCGGTGGAAATAGTGACCGTTTTAGGAACAGGCATTCTTACCGCTGACATACCGGCTGTGTTTTTTCTGTATGGTATATGAATACCGCGAATAGAAAAAGCCATTTCTATTGACCTACCTTTCTGAAATCCGTATCACAAGCGGTCATATACCCCTCCCCAATTTGAAAAGGCATATCACCGCACAATACATAAAATGTCAAGATATATTATATAACCCCGCGCGAAATATGTCAACGAATTGCATTCAATCTTTTATTGGAAAAAGTGTAAAAAAATGCTTCGTGTTTTTTGTTAATTTGTTGCATCAAATTGTTGACTTTGCTATTTTAAAGGAGTATGATTTAAGCGTTTCAATGTATTTATTTTTATTATACCTATTTTTATATAGTGCTTGAGGAGGCACAAATTTATGGTAGTTTTACTTTTTCTTCTGTGGATATTGCTCAACGGCAGATTCACCGCTGATGCGGGTATGCTGCAGATAGTTATTGTGGGTGTTGCGGTGGCAGGTGTTGCATATTGGTTTGCACACAAGACATTGGGCTACACACTTAAAGCAGAGCTTAAAATGTTAAAAAAAGTACCTATCCTCATCGCCTACCTTTTTATTTTGATTAAAGAAATTATTGTGGCAAATTTCCAGATGATGAAAATTGTGCTTGGCAAAAAGCTTGATGTTCACCCTGTAATAGTGAAAATCAAGGTGCCTCTTAAAACAGAATTCGCACGTGTTCTGCTTGCGAACTCAATCACTCTCACACCGGGTACAATCACCGCAGAGCTTGAGGGTGACGAATTTACAATTCATTGTATTGACACTGCTTTTTCAGAGGGTATGGAGAGCAGCTCTTTTGTAAAAATGCTGGAAAGGTTGGAAAAATAACTATGATTGAACAGGCTTATTCATATTTGTATATCGCGGTCTGCATCTGCCTTGGTATAGCAATTATCGCCACCCTTATCCGCTCAATCACCGCTAAAACAATTATCGGCAGATTTATCGGTATCAATATGCTCACCACAATCGTTCTTGTTGTGATTTGTATTCTTACACTTTTCTTGAAAGAAACATACCTTCCCGATATTGCGTTGATTTATGCTCTCTTAAGCTGTATTGCGGTAATTCTCTTGAGTAAAATTTACATCAATCTTTTCAGAAAGAACAAGGGAGGTAAAAAGTAATGCTTGAATGGATTCGTTTTGGAATTGTGGCAGCACTTTTTGCCGCAGGAATTATCGTTCTTTTTATTTCAATTTTCGGAACATACCGTTTTGACTATTCTCTTAACCGTATGCATTCTTCCGCCATGTGTGACACACTTGTACTTATGCTTTTCGTTACCGCCTGTGTGATTGCATCGGGCATAAATGTTGTATCGGCTAAATTCATTTTACTTATATTGATAATGTGGTGCACAAGCCCCGTGGTATCCCACATATTTGTGAAAACCAAATATCTTACTGACGAAAATCTTTGTGATCACTGTGAAATTTATGTTGATGATGCAGAGCTTCACGCAAACGAGATTAAAAAGGAGGAGAAAAAATAATGGAAGATTTTATTACTGTATTCCGTATTCTTCTTCTAATTTCACTTGTGATTTGTGCAATTGCAACGGCACTTTCAAAAAGAGTTATGACCGCAGTAATTGTTTTCACCTCATACAGTATTGTTATGGCAGTTGTATGGTTGCTTCTGCGCTCACCCGACCTTGCAATTACAGAGGCGGCAGTTGGTGCAGGCGTTAACGGCGTGCTTTTCTTTCTCACTTTACGCAAGCTTCATCTTATTGATAAGGACTTTAAAGATGACGAAACCTCAAAGCAGTCAGCGGAGGTGAATGAAAATGAAGAAAAATAAATTCACCGATAGCTTTAAAGAGTGGTATGAGGGAAATTTAAGCTTTGACGAAAAATTATCCCAACCCATCGAGAAAATTCCCGTTGAGCACCAGTCCGACGAGTCTCACCACATCAAAAAGAAAATCCGCACCTTCAAAAAGCTCGAAAACGAAGAGATTAAAGTGTCAAAAGCGGGTTACAGATTTTTCTCGGTTATTTTCTGCATTGTCATTTGTGCCGTACTTATAGGAACAGTTGCGTTTTTACCCGGTTTCGCAGATGAAAACGCCCCTACCGTAAACGAGGTTTATGAGCATTATGTTGGCGAAGGCAGGGACCAGACAGGCGCTGTAAATACCGTTGCAGGTATGATTCTTGACTACCGTGCATTTGACACTTTGGGTGAATCCTTTGTGCTTTTCACCGCAACCTGTGCAGTGCTTCTGCTTCTCGAAAAGGCGAAAGATGCACCAATCAAGAAAAAAGAAACTTTTTCTTTTGCAAATGACCCCATTATTCGTCTTGTTGTAAGGATTATTGTGCCCATTATTATTGTGTTTGGTATTTACATTCTCTTTAACGGACACCTTTCTCCCGGTGGTGGATTTTCGGGCGGTGCAATTCTCGGCACAGGACTTATCCTTTTCGCAATGGCATACGGCGAAGAAGTTGCGGCAAAGGCTATTTCTGCAAAGGTAATCAAAGCAGTGACAATTCTGTCACTTTCATTCTACTGTCTTTCAAAGAGTTATTCTTTCTTTACAGGAAATGAATTCAACGGTGTTCACTCAATTATCGGTCCCGGAACACCCGGCGACCTTGTTTCAGGCGGACTCATTCTGCCCTTGAACCTTGCAGTAGGCTTTGTTGTCTGCTGTACAATGTATAGCTTCTATATGATTTTCAAAAGGGGGCGTCTTGATTGAATTTTCTTATAAACTACGAAGAAGTAACCTCAATGATTCTCTTCGCAATCGGCTTTACAATGCTTGTTTTTTCAAAGAACATTATGAAGAAAATTCTCGGTCTTAATATTATGGACACGGGCGTTTACCTTTTTCTTGCCTCAATGGGATATATTGAAAATAAGCTGACTCCTATTGTACCTGCAACGGGCGAAGTTGATGCCCTTGATTACATCAACCCCATTCCTGCAGGTCTTGTTCTTACGGGAATCGTTGTGTCGGTCAGCTTTTCGGCGCTTATGCTCGCTCTCACTGTGCGTCTTTACAAAAAATACCGCACATTAAATCTTGACGAGATTTACGAAAAATGCAGCAGGGAGGATGAGGATAAATAATGGAATTTATTAAGAATTTTCCCTTTATTACAATAGTTTTGTCCTTATTCTGCGCAGTTATCTGTTACGCGTTTAAGGATAAAAAAGCTCGTTTTGTTTCGTATTTTCTGTTGATTTCGTCGGCAATTATGTCGTCAAGCGTGCTGATTTACAACTTTACAACAGAGCCCGGATATTTCGCTTACAGAATGGGTCATTACGACGCTCCAATCGGCAACGAAATTTCGGCAGGACTTTTGGAACCCTTCTTCGCTCTGCTTTTTGAGGTCGTTATGCTTCTCTCAATCACAGGCGGATATAACAGAATACAAAAGGATGTTGAGGAAGCCAAGCAAAGATTTTTCTACATTATGGTCAACCTCACCCACGCAGCACTTATGTCACTGTGCTACACAAACGATATTTATACCGCTTATGTTTTCATTGAGATTTGTACAATCGCTTCATGTGCGCTTCTTATGTCAAGCAAAAAGACACGCTCACTTGTTGCGGCTACACGCTACACAATTTTCAGTCTTATCGGCTCAAGCCTTGTGCTGATTGGTATTGTACTTCTCTATTCTGTAACGGGGCATCTGCTCTTCCCGCAGATTTTTGAAACTATCCAGACTCTCTGGGCAACCGGTCAGTACACTGCGCCCCTTACAATTGCGCTTGGCCTTATAGTTTCGGGTCTTGCAATCAAAAGCGGTATGTTCCCGTTCCATTGGTGGATGCCCGATACATACGGCACCGCAACGCCCTCGGCATCAGGCATTCTTTCGGGTGTGGTTTCAAAGGGATATATTTTCCTGCTTCTTAAAATGATTTACCGTGTAATCGGTGCCGATGTTTTTATTGATTCGGGAATACACCGAATTCTCTTTATATTCGGCATTTGCGGAATGATTGTGGGCTCGGCTTCGGCAATACAAACCAAAAACATAAACTTTATGATTGCTTATTCCTCTGCGGCGCAAATCGGGTATATTTATATGGGTATTGGTCTCGGCACAAAAGAGGCACTTTTAGCTTCTCTTTTTCAGATTGTTGCCCACGCACTTACAAAGCCCATGCTCTTCCTTGCGGCAGGCGGACTTTCAGACACAGTAAACGGCAAACAGGATTTCGACTCGCTTCGTTCTTCTGCACATTGGAACAAATCAGCCGGCGTTGCTTACACCGCAGGTGCACTTTCAATGGTGGGCATTCCCATATTTGCAGGCTTTGTGCCAAAGCTTCTTTTCTCAATTTCGGCTTTCGGTCACGGCATAACAACCTATGTTGTGCTTATAGCACTTGCAATCAGCACAATTCTTAATGTAGTGTATTTCTTACGCACGCTCATAAATATTTACAGTTCCGCAATCGTGAGCCTTGAACGCAAAAAGATTGGTTTCGGCACAGTTAAAGCCTTTTCGGTCATTGTGCTTGTTATGGCGGCAATCAATATTTCTGTGGGACTTCATTCGCAACCCATTATTTCTCTCTTTGAAAAGGGAATTGACATCTTTATGAACATTCGCTGAAAAGGAGGTAATCTGTCATGTTTTCTATGATTTTTTCAATTACATTCCCCATGTTATGCGGACTTTTAATGCCCATATTAAAAAAACTCGCTGACCGCAAAACCAAAATGGCAGTTGTAATTTCTTTGCAGGCAGTTACAACAATTTTCGGTCTGCTTACAGTTTTCGGTGAAGATGTAAAAACTAAAAGCTTTGTTTTCACCGACAATCTTACTCTCGGCTTTGCCGCTGATTCTGTTGCAAAATTTTTCTGTGCAATAGTGACTGTTGCATGGTTACTTGTAACGGTTTATGCATCGGTTTATATGAAGCACGAAAAAAGTGAAGAAAGATTTTTCCTTTTCTCATTTTTAACAGAGGGCGCAATGCTCGGCGCCGCATTTTCAGACAGTCTTGTTTCAATGTATGTATTCTATGAGCTTGTAACACTTTTCTCAATGCCATTGGTGCTTCACTCACTTTCAAAGGAATCTGTTTCTGCGGCTAAAAAGTATCTTTACTATTCAATAGCAGGCGCATTTATGGCACTTTTCGGTATTTTCGTTATCGGTGCAAGTGCTGCTCCGCTTGGATTTGTAGCAGGCGGAACAATTGAAACCGCCTCTCCCCTTGTACTTACGGCAGTATTTATAATGTGTCTTGGCTTCGGTGCAAAAGCAGGTCTTTTCCCGCTTCACGGCTGGTTACCCACCGCTCACCCGGTAGCACCTGCCCCTGCAAGTGCTTTGCTTTCGGGTATTATCGCAAAGGCGGGTATATTGGCGATTATCCGTACGGTATTCTTCACAGTTGGTGCAGATAACCTTGCAGGCACTTGGGTACAGACAGCATTGCTTGTCCTTGCGCTTCTCACCGTGCTTATGGGCTCAATGATGGCTTATCGCGAAAAGGTATTCAAAAAGCGACTTGCCTATTCAACTGTCAGTCAGATTTCTTATGTTCTTTGCGGACTTTTCCTCTTTACCGAGGCGGGCGCAGAGGGTGCGTTATGGCAGATAGTTTTCCACGCAGTTGTTAAAGTGGGATTATTCCTTTGTGCCGGCGCAGTAATCTTCCTTTACGGTAAGACAAGGGTTGAAGAATTGAACGGCATCGGCAAAAAAATGCCCTTAACCTTTGTATGCTTCACAATTCTCTCACTTTCACTTATAGGTATTCCACCAACGGGCGGATTTTTCAGCAAATGGGAGCTCGCCACCGCATCACTTGAAGCTGCGGGTATAGGTGCTCTCACTTGGATAATCCCTGTAATTCTTCTTGTTTCGGCACTTCTTACCGCAGCATATCTTCTTGATATTTCAATCAGGGCTTTCTTCAAACCCGAACCCCAAGACGATGGCATTAAACCCGTTAAAGAACCCAAGACTATGATTGCAGTGCTTATTATACTTGCAGTTGTTTCTTTGCTTGGCGGTGTGTTTGCAACACAGACAGGCAGTATTATTTCAACAGTTGTAAGCTCGCTTTTTTAAGAGGTAGTATGATATGAATGAATTATTCTTGATTATTCCTGTTTTTCTGCCGATAATTCTGGGTGCAATACTGTTTTTCATACCCTTTAAAAGTCAGAAACAACGAAATGCATATGTCATAACCTCATTGTTACTATCTTCTGTTGCGGTATGGCTTGCGGCATTTTTGGTGCCCGACAAGACCTTTACACTTCTTCAGTTCACCGACGACCTTTCATTCTCATTAAGACTTGACGGTGCGGGCAAGCTTTTCTCTTGTCTTTCGGCAACGCTATGGCCTATCACCGCTGTTTATGCTTTTGATTACATGAAGCACGAGGAGCATCATCAGATGTTCTATTGCTTCTTTGTAATGGCGTTCGGCACAACAATGGGTATTGCAATGGCAGAAAACATACTCACAATGTATCTTTTCTATGAAATGCTCACTCTTACAACAATTCCCCTTGTTGCTCACGGTATGACTAAAAAGCACAACAGAGCCGCAAGAAAATATATGCTTTATTCAATAGGCGGTGCGGCCTTTGCCTTTGCGGGCGTTGTGTTCCTTATAATCAATGGTGCAGGCACTTTCCGTCTTGGCGGAAACATTGTCACCGTTGAAAACGAAACACTTGCACAAGTGCTTTATCTCTTTGCATTTATGGGCTTCGGCGTTAAATCGGCAATTTTCCCATTTCACGGATGGTTGCCCACCGCGTCAGTTGCTCCCACACCCGTTACCGCGCTTCTTCACGCGGTTGCAGTTGTTAAGGCGGGTGCTTTTGCACTTATAAGACTTACCTATTACTCTTACGGTACATCATTTTTACAGGGCAGTTGGGTGCAATACACCGTAATGGCACTTTCAATTTTCACGATTCTTTATGGCTCTGTAAGCGCATTAAAACAAAATCACTTCAAACGCAGACTTGCATATTCAACGGTTTCAAACCTTTCATATATCGGCTTTGCAGCCACGCTTATGACTCCAGCAGGGCTCGTTGCCGCTTTTTGCCACCTTATTTTCCATTCGGTAATTAAAATCGGTGCATTCTTTGCGGCAGGCTCGGTGCTTCATAACAGTGAACGCGAATATGTTCCTCAGCTTGAGGGTATAGGCAAAAAAATGCCATGGACCTTTGGTTTTTTCACTGTTTTTGCATTGGCATTAACAGGTATTCCCCCATTCTGCGGATTTTTCAGTAAATGGTATATTTCAACTGCCGCACTCCACACAGCAGGCGCACTTGAAATTATCGGCGTTGTAGCATTGCTGATTTCGGCACTTCTCACCGCAGTTTATATGCTCTCGCCCGTTGTCAGAGCATTCTTCCCCCGCGAAAATGCAGAAATCGACCTTGACGGCGTTAAAGAGGCAAAGCCCGCAATGCTTGCTACTATGGGAATTTGCGCGGTGCTTTGCATAGTAATGGGAATTTTTGTTAAATTCCCCGTTGAAATTATCGGGGAGGTGCTTGGAATATGAGTATTTTAATTGCAATTTGTGTATTCTTTCCACTTCTCGCAGCAATTGTGGCTTATCCGCTGAATAAAAAGAGTGATAAGCTTTGCAACCTTGTTGTTATACTTTCAACATTTATCGTACTTGTATCAGCAGGTGTTATGGCATTCGGCGGTGGAAGCAATACCACCCCCTTGCTCTCAATGAACTTTCAGCAAAGCGGATTTCAGTCAGTTTATGCCGTAGTTACTGCATTTATGTGGTTCTGTGCGGCACTTCTCTCACCACAGTATTTCAAGGGTCATCACAATATGGGCAGATATTATTTCTTCTTCCTTGTAACCCTTGGTGCTACAATGGGAGTGTTCTTATCCGCCGACCTTATTACAACCTTTATCTTCTTTGAGATTATGTCCTTCGCCTCATATATGTGGGTTGTTCACGAACAGGACAAAGAAGCTATGGCAGCAGGTAAAACCTACCTGACCATTGCAGTATTGGGCGGTATGGTCTTGCTTATGGGGCTTTTCCTGCTTTACAGCATTACGGGAACCCTTGTTATTTCAGAGCTCTATGACGCAGTTGTTGTGGCGGGAAGCTCGGCAAAGCTTTATGCTGCCGCATTCTGTATGCTTTTCGGATTCGGTGCAAAAGCAGGTCTTTTCCCCTTGCACATATGGTTGCCCAAGGCTCACCCCGTTGCCCCCGCCCCTGCAAGCGCCCTGCTTTCAGGTGTGCTTACAAAATCGGGTATTTTCGGAATGCTCATAATTACCGCAAATATTATGCGTGATGATGAGGTTTGGGGCTACGCATTACTTATACTCGGTGCAATTACAATGGTACTGGGAGCGGTTATTGCCGTATTCTCAACAAATCTTAAGAGAACACTTGCCTGCTCATCACTTTCACAGATTGGCTTTATCACCGTGGGCGTTTCAATGATTTGCCTTTTGGGTGAAGAAAATGCCCTTGCCGCCAACGGAACTGTGCTTTATATGCTTAACCACTCAATTGTCAAGCTTGCCCTTTTCCTTTGTGCAGGAGCAATTTATGCAGGTGCACACACACTTGATATCAACAAGCTCAAGGGTTATGGCAGAAACAAGCCCGAAATTTTAGTGCCCTTCCTTTTCGGTGCTTGCAGTCTGGCGGGTATTCCCGGCTTTGCAGGTTATCTTTCAAAGACACTTGTTCACGAAGCAATTGTGGAATATGCTAATCACGGCGGTGCTTTCATAACCGCAATCGAGTGGCTTTTCCTTTTCTCCGGCGGACTTACTGCCGCATATATGCTCAAGCTTTTTATCACAATTTTTGTGCAGAAGCCCACAGAGGATACTCCCGTGGCTCACGGCAAAACTTCAGTTTTAAGTGCAGTTTCACTTGCTCTTTCTTCAGTAATGCTACTTGTTGTTGGCGTATTGCCCCACGCACTTGCAGAGAAGATTTCGGGTATTATGCTCCCCTTTGTAAACGGTCACGAAAGCCACCACGAAGTCGAGTACTTCTCATTCACAAACCTTAAGGGAGTGCTCGTTTCTCTCGGCATAGGTATTTTTGTTTATGCCGTTGTCATTTGCAAAGGTCTTATGAAAACAGAAGACGGCAAGAAGGTTCATTATAATCCTCTCGCGGACAAAATCTCACTTGAGAATAATGTTTATCTTCCTGTTTCAAAGGCTCTTATTAGCGTGACAGGTGAGATTTGCAGTTTCTTTGACAAGCTTCCCGAAATTATTATAAATGCGGGAATGGTTGTTCTCACTGTTATTCTTCGTGCTTGCAGTGATATTACTGACATCATTCTTTTTGTTCTTAATAAAACTGTGCTAAAAACTGCAAAAGAGCCCAGCGAGCCTCACGACAGAAAATATGCTTATGCCATAGGCTCAATTTACGGCAGACTTACCAAAAAAGGAAAGGAAGTCCAGGCAGAGCGCTTTGTGCGCGCCTCCGAAACAGTTTCAACAACAACCACAAGACTTTCAAAAAGCTTCTCGTTTTCGTTGTTTATGACCTGTTTAGGTATCAGTATAATTCTGCTGTTCCTTATATTAAAGTAATAAAATACATCAAATTGATAAAAGTCTCTGAACAGAGGCTTTTATTTATTGTATTTTTAAAGTCACTGTGCTACAATAAGAATATGAA
>CAZTLU010000005.1:30870-39011 GCA_964614605.1 uncultured Eubacteriales bacterium | reverse complement strand
TGGTCGATTTTAGTAATACATCAAATTGAAAAGAGTTCGACAAAACCCAATTTGTCAACTCGAGATAAAAATAAAAACCCCGAAAATTTCGGAGTTTTTATTTTAGTGGTGGAGATGGCGGTAATCGAAACCGCGTCCGAAAATCTATTCCTGAAACTTTCTACGAGCGTAGTTTATCTACTAAAATTCCCTACAAGACAGCCGACAAACAGGCATTCCTTTCAGTAGCCCTGTGATGTGTGACGGACTACAAGGCGGTTATCCGTTCACATTTACTGCTGAATGACACTCCGTACCGAGCCACAGTACTCTCGGGGGAATGCTCGCCGCTAATTAAGCAGCAAGAAGTACTTTGTTATCTTTGTCGTTTATTTTTAATAAACTGTCCGTTTTAAAGTGGTCAGACTCCACTGCTCGCTTATCGCAGTTCAAAATCCCCGTCGAAATCCTTTCATCCCCAAATATAATTATGAATTCGTAATGCGTAATTCGTAATTATTTCTTTTGAGTTTTAGTGATTGCTGTCAGAATTTTCAATAATTCCAGACAATCACAATGAATGCTTTCGAATTGTTCTTTTGTAATATACTCGCTCTCATAAAGAAGCTCAAGCCAATATCCTGTTTCACTTGCTTCTTTGAGAGATATATTTAATTTGGCATAGAAATCAGCTTTACTTTGAGCCCTTATGGCTTCTCTAACGTTAGCGCCAATACTTGTTCCGCTTTTTAAAATCTGAGTTGCAATAACATCGATTTTATGATGGGTATCAAGATATTTATATAATTTAATAATTCTCAAAGCAAAAGCTTTGCTTTTTTCTACAACTATATTTTCCATAATTTTAATTTCGAATTACGCATTACGAATTGCGAATTATCTCATTCGTTCTTTCATTGAGCGCTCAATGGTTCGTTGGGCTTCTTTTTTTGCGGCAACATCGCGTTTGTCATAGAGCTTTTTACCTTTGCAAAGTCCAACCTGCACTTTTGCTCTGCCTTTTTTGAAGTAAATTGACAAAGGAATAAGCGTCAGACCCTCTTGCTTGGTAGTTCCGAAAAGTCGCATAATCTCTTTTTTGTGCATAAGTAACTTACGCACTCTCATTGGGTCGCGGTTGAAAATATTGCCGTGGTCATAGGGGCTTATGTGCATACCGTTGACAAAAATTTCGCCCTCGACAATACTGCACCAAGCGTCTTTAAGATTGCATTTGCCCTGACGCAGAGATTTAACCTCTGTGCCCACAAGCTCAATGCCCGCTTCAAAGCTCTCTATGACGAAATAATCATGGAGAGCTTTTTTATTTTGTGCAATTGTAGTATTTGTATTCTTCTCTGCCATGATATCACCTTAAATAGCCTCCCTTGTCAAAGGGAGGGGGACCGCGTTAGCGGTGGAGGGATTCAAATGGGTCGTCGAAGACGCCGACCCCTACATTATAGCAAACTTCTGCCCTGTAATGCTCTGGAAAGTGTTACCTCGTCTGCATATTCAAGGTCACTGCCAACGGGCACGCCGTAAGCCAATCGGCTGACTTTTATTCCCATTGGTTTTAAGAGCCTTGCAATATACATTGCCGTAGCTTCGCCCTCGGCAGTGGGGTTTGTCGCCATAATAACCTCGTTGACGCTGTCGTCTGCCATTCGGCTAATCAGCTCTTTAATGCGGATATTATCGGGCCCTACACCGTTCATTGGCGAAATTACGCCGTGAAGCACATGGTAAACTCCTCTGTATTCGTGTGTGCGCTCAAAGGCGGTGACATCGCGTGGATTTTCAACAACGCAGATTACAGAATTGTCGCGTTTTTCGTTACTGCATATCCCGCATTTTTCGCCTTCGGTAAGATTACAGCACACATTACAGGTATGTATATTAGTATGTGCGGCATTTATGGCATCAACCAGACTTTTTGTCTGTTCGTCGTCAAGACCGAGAATGTAATATGCCATTCTCTCCGCCGATTTTACACCGACAGAGGGCATTTTACGAAATTCTTCAATCAGTTTTTCAAGTGAGACGATTGCCATAATGCTTTACTCCAAAAAATTAGAATCCAAGACCGGGGAGGTTCATTCCGCCTGTGATTTTGCCCATTTCTCTTTCGGCAGTTTCATCTGCTTTTCTCATTGCCTCATTAACTGCTGCTACGAGCAAATCCTCAAGCATTTCAACATCTTCGGGGTCAACAACATCGGGCTGAATTTTAACAGAAACAACCTGATGCTTGCCGTTTACCGTAACATCAATTGCTCCGCCGCCTGCTGATGCGTTGTACTCTGCCTCTTCGCATTCCTGCTGAACGCGAGCCATATCCTCTTGCATTTGCTGAAGACGCTTCATCATATTTGCCTGACCGCCCTGATTGGGAATTCTTGCTTTCATTTTTTATTCCTCCTCAATATTCACACCAAGGCTTCTTGCCTTTGACATAAGGTCTGAAAGGGGATTTCTCGGTGCTTCTTCTTGCTTATTGTTATAAACTGCGAGAGTGTAATTTCTGCCCGTTACGGCATAAACTGCCTCTCGGATAATTTTTGAATAGTCGCCTGTTTTGAGATAAAGCTCTAAAACAGGTGAGCCCTTTATGAGCAGATATTTGTCATCGTGAACAAAGGCGCTTGACCCCGAAAGCATTGCAATAAGACTGCGGTTGCTTGTATAAATTTTTTCAAGCACCTCGGGCCATTTGCTGAAGGTCACGGTTCCGCTTGCCTGTGGAATTACCTTTTCCTCTTCCTTTTCGGGAGGCGGAGGAGGCAACGGAAATTCCTCTTTTTCAGGTTGCGGCTCTGCTTTGGCTTCAACCTTGGGTTCCGGCTTGGGCTCTGGTTGAGGCTCGGGCTTAGCTTCTTCTTTTGCGGGAACAGGAGCTTCTGCCTTAACCGTGATTTTACCCGAGGCAACTGCACTTTCAAGCTCGTTAAGTCTGCGTAAAATCGCATTCATATCACTATCGAGTGACGGTGTGCAAAGTCTTATAATGCAAAGCTCGGCAGATGTTCTTCTGTTTGCGCCCTGCTTCATTGTGGCGGCAGAGGCGGTGAGCACATCAATACAAGACATAATTGTTGCAAGCGTTGTTTTTTCACTTTGCTGACGGATGATGTCAATCTCGCCTTGCGAGCAGATGAGCATATTCTCAAAATTCTTAACTGCCTTTGAAACCATAAGATTTCTGAAATGGCTTGTAAGCTCGGTGATAAGACGCTCCATATCGCAAGAGTCATTATAAAGTCGGTTGACAATTTCAAGTGCCTTGGCGGCGTCTTTTTGGATTATACAATCGCAAAGCTCGAAAATATATTCGCGACCTGCAAGTCCTGCACTGCTTGCCACTGCGGCGGAGTCGATTATTCCGTCATAAGATGAGCAACGGTCAAGAAGTGAAAGTGCATCACGCATTGCACCGTCTGCAATTCGGGCAATAAGCATTGCGCCGTCGTCGGCAAGCTGAAGATTTTCTTTAACTGCAACCTCTTTAAGTCTGTCTGCAATATCCTCGGGGGGAATTCGCTTGAAGTCAAATCGCTGACAGCGTGAAAGAATGGTTGAAGGAAGCTTATGAACTTCGGTTGTTGCAAGAATGAAAATTACATGTGCGGGGGGCTCTTCAAGAGTTTTGAGAAGTGCGTTAAACGCACCGATTGAGAGCATATGCACCTCGTCAATGATATACACGCGGTATTTTGCATTGGCAGGGGTGAAGTTGGCTTCTTCTCTCAAATCGCGGATATTGTCAACGCCGTTGTTTGATGCGGCGTCGATTTCGATAATATCAAGTATTGAGCCGTTGTCAATGCCCTTACAAATTTCACATTCGTTACACGGATTGCCGTTTTGCGGATTCAAACAGTTAACTGCTTTTGAAAGAATTTTTGCACAGGAGGTTTTACCTGTTCCGCGGGAGCCCGTAAAAAGATAGGCGTGACTTGTTTTACCTGTTTTCACAGCATTTTCAAGTGTTTTTGTGATATGGCCCTGACCCACAACATCGGTAAATGCGGCAGGACGGTATTTTCTGTAAAATGCGCGGTACATAGTTGTTTTTCCCTCCCATTTTAGTGTAAAAACCTCATCAATGAGTACTTACTAAAAATGCCTTAACTCAGTCATGTGTCGTGCAGGCAATCTGTGGCGCCCGATGCTATCCGCTTAATGCTGCTCGGTTCCCCGCCTGACATGGTTCACAGCGCCTCGCCGCACAGGACCCGCACGGCACACGACTGAATCAAGGCAATATTATTTAGTCAAATTATTATACTATATATATACAGCAATTTCAAGAGGAAAATATGCACTATTTTTGTTGTAGTTCAAAAGATTTTGTGATAAAATAAATCTGCATAATAGTAATTTCTGACTTCGGAGGACTAAACGGATGTTCAATATTATCCCACAGCCCGTCAGCATACTTATAAACCAATCTCAAAAAGGCTTCACGCTTCACGCGGGGACTATAATTTCCCCTTACGATTTTTCAGAGGATTTTATTCTGTTTGCCCGCAAAAACTTCAACAAAAAGGTTCGCATTCACGAGGATACAGGCGAAGAACGCTCTATTATTCTGAAACTTGATGACAGTATAGTGCATAATGAGGGCTATACTCTGAAATGTGAAAATCGTCGCGTTTTTATAAACGCAAAAACTGAAACAGGACTTTTTTATGGCTTGCAGACTCTCAAGCAACTGCTTTTGCAGACAGAGGGCAAAATCCCTTATACCGAAATTACCGATGAGCCTCGTTTTTCTTACCGCGGATTTAAGCTTGATTTCAGGAAAAATGCTTATTCAGTTGACGAAATCAAGCGAATTGTTGATTTGATGGCTCTTCATAAGCTGAATGTGCTTAGTTGGTGTGACGGTGACAACCATTATACACAAGAAGAAGCAAAAGAAATTGTCGCATACTGTCAGGCGCGAAAAATTAAGGTTATAACCAAGGCTGAAAGCAATGAAACAATAAACTCAAATGAATTTCCGTATAGATTTGATTATCCTTACGGTATAAATACACTTAAAAAGGTGTGCAACGATGACGGCGCCTTGACTGAGAATGATGAAGAAATATTGGGGATTGAGGCTTGTGTGCGTACGGAGCATATTCCCGATATGAAACGGTTTGAATTTCTCACATTTCCTCGCTTAAGCGCTATGGCAGAAAATGCTTGGGCAGAAAAGGGATATCCGACATTTACAACATTTTTGCACAAATCAGAGGATTATTGCAAATTACTTAATGCCTATGAAGTGAATTATGCACCGATTAAAAAAGCGTGTCCGTCGTTCATATATAAGCATGCATCGACATTTTGGTTTAAGTGCAGAAATCTTAAAAACAGGTAAAATCTTAAAAATTAACTACGATGGGGATTGTAGTTAATTTTGAACTATTTATAATATTGAGGTGTTATACAATGAAAAAGTATGTTCTTGCTCTCGACCAAGGAACAACGAGCTCACGCGCAATTCTTTTTGACAAAAAGGGAAATATCTGCTTTAAGGCTCAGCATGAGTTTACACAGATTTATCCACATACAGGTTGGGTTGAGCACAATCCTATGGAAATCCTTTTTTCACAGCTTCAGTCTGTTATGGAAGTAATGGCAGAAAGCAAAGCAACTGCCGAAGATATTTCTGCAATCGGTATCACAAATCAGCGTGAAACCACAATTGTGTGGGATAAATCAACCGGCAAGCCCGTTTACAACGCAATTGTATGGCAATGTCGCAGAACTGCAAATATGTGTGAAGAAATCAAGGCAGATGCAGAGCTTACACAATACATAAAAGACCACACGGGTCTTGTTGTTGACGCATACTTTTCCGCTACAAAAATCAAGTGGATTCTTGAAAATGTTGAGGGTGCAAAAGAACTTGCTAAAAAAGGTCAGCTTCTTTTCGGCACAGTTGAAACCTGGCTTATCTGGAATCTTACAGGCGGTGCGGTGCATATAACTGATTATTCAAACGCTTCAAGAACAATGCTTTTCGATGTTGACAAGCTTTGTTGGGACGAATATCTTTGCGAAAAGCTTGGTATTCCTATGAATATGCTCCCCGAGGCTGTACCTTCAAGTAAGATTTACGGTACGGTAGGCAAAAATGTTATGGGTATTGAGGATTTGGCAGGTGTGCCCATTTCAGGTGCTATCGGCGACCAGCCCGCAGCCCTTTTTGGTCAGGGTTGCTTTGAGAGCGGTCAGGCAAAGAATACATACGGCACAGGTTGCTTCCTTTTAATGAATACAGGCGATAAGAGAGTAAAATCTGACAATAATCTTGTTACAGGCGTTGCATGGGGTATCGGCGACAAGGTAACCTATGCAATTGAGGGCTCGGCATTCAATGCGGGTTCGGTTATCAAATGGCTTCGCGATGATTTACAGCTTATTCCCTCTGCCCGCCGTTGTGACGAATTGGCAGAGAGTGTTCCGAATTCAAACGGTGTTTACTTCGTGCCGGCATTCACAGGCCTTGGTGCACCGTATTGGGATATGTATGCTCGCGGCACTATTGTTGGTCTTACCCGCGGTGCAAGTGCGGCACATATCTGCCGTAGCGTGCTTGAGGCAATCGCATATCAGATGACCGATTTGCTTGAGGCTATGAAGCAGGATTCCGATATTGAGCTTTCAGAACTTCGTGTTGACGGTGGTGCATCTGTAAGTGATATTATGATGCAGATTCAGGCGGATATGATTAGAACAAATGTTAACCGACCCAAGATGGTTGAAACAACCGCTATCGGTGCGGCCTACCTTGCAGGTCTGGCAACAGGCTTCTGGGAGAGCACCGATGAAATCTCAAAAATCCGTCAGGTAGATAAAGTTTTTGAACCCAAGATGGATTTGGCAAAGCGCGAAAAGAGATACCGCGGTTGGCTTCGTGCAGTTGAACGCTCAAGAGATTGGGTTGAGCATTAAATGATTTGTAGGGCGGGGGCTCAGCTCCCGCCGTATATATAAATAAAGTAAATACAAGAGGCGAATACTATGGACTACGCAAAAGAAAGCCTTAAGCTTCATTATGAGTGGCAGGGCAAAATTGAAATAAAAACAAGAGCAAAGGCAAGTGATAAAGAGTCTTTATCCCTTGCCTATACTCCCGGTGTTGCAGAGCCGTGCCTTGAAATTCAGAAGGATATAAATAAATCCTATGAATTGACAAGACGCTGGAACACGGTTGCCGTTGTAACAGACGGAACGGCAGTTCTGGGACTTGGCGACATTGGCGCCGAGGCGGGAATGCCCGTTATGGAGGGTAAATGCGTGCTTTTCAAGGAATTCGGCGGAGTTGACGCAATACCCCTTTGCGTGCGTAGCAAGGATGTTGACGAAATAGTTAACTGTATTTCGCTTCTTGCAGGGTCTTTCGGCGGAATAAATCTTGAGGATATTTCTGCTCCCCGCTGCTTTGAAATCGAGAGAAAATTAAAAGAAAAATGTGATATTCCAATTTTTCACGATGACCAGCACGGCACCGCCGTTGTAGTTGGTGCGGCGGTTACAAATGCGCTTCGCCTTGTGAATAAAAAAATTGAGGATTGCACCGTGGTGTTCAGCGGAGCAGGTGCGGCGGGAATTGCAATTGCCAGGCTTATTCATAACCTTGGTGCAGGCAACATTATTATGTGCGACAAAATGGGTATTCTCAGCATTGGCGAAGAATGGATGAACCCTGCCCAAGCAGAAATGGCGAAAATCACAAACAAAAATCGCATTAAAGGCAAGCTTGCCGATGCAATGAAAGGTGCAGATATATTTATTGGCGTATCTGCGCCGAATATTGTCACGGAAGAAATGGTAAGCTCAATGGCAGAAAATGCGATTGTATTTCCAATGGCTAATCCCGTGCCCGAAATTATGCCCGATAAAGCGAAAAATGCGGGTGCAAGGGTTGTGGGTACGGGTAGAAGTGACTACTCTAACCAGATTAACAATGTGTTGGCATTTCCCGGGATTTTCCGCGGTGCGCTTGATTGCAGAGCAAGTGACATCAACGAAGAAATGAAAATTGCAGCGGCAAGGGCGATTGCCTCATTGGTGGCAGACGAAGAGCTTTGCGAGGATTATATACTCCCCAAAGCCTTTGATGAAAGAGTGGGCACAACCGTTGCCAAAGCAGTGGCAGACGC
>CAZTLU010000005.1:21449-30770 GCA_964614605.1 uncultured Eubacteriales bacterium | reverse complement strand
CCAAAGCCTTTGATGAAAGAGTGGGCACAACCGTTGCCAAAGCAGTGGCAGACGCCGCAAGAAAAACAGGCGTAGCGAGAATTTAATTGGCTCCACCCTTGAGGGTGAGCTGGCAAATGCGTAGCATTTGACTGAGGGGGATATCAAAATACCCTTTAATAAACCCAAAACCCCATCGGTTTTCACCGATGGGGTTCCTTTTTCATCTGCCCGAAAGCAGAATATAACCTAATATATGGTTGTTACAACTTGCATATAATATCATAAAACAAACAAGCTGTCAAGTGTGTAGATGTTATTTGTCTTGCATTCTGCGCCAATGGAACAGATATTGCTGGGCAATGCCCTCTGTACCTTTTGTGCATGGGGGGAGTCCGTCGGGGTACATTTCTGCCATAATGCGTTTAACCCATACATCAATGGGGAACGCCTCGATTTTGTGGAAGCCGTAAAGCAAAGTGCATTCGGCGACCTTTGCGCCCACGCCCTTAATTTTTTGCAATTCTTCTCTGCCGAATTCTATGGGCTCATTGCTGATTTTTTCAAAATCCACTTCACCGCTTGCAACCTTCTGTGCCGCGTCGATTATGTATTTTGCTCTGAAGCCTGCGCGTAAGGGTGCCAAATCCTCAACGGTAAGCTTTGCTAATTTTTCAGCCGAGGGAAATGCTTTTTGCCCATCTTCTCCATCTCCAAAGGTATCACAAAGTCGCTCAACAATACCCTTTATTCGTGGGATATTATTATTTTGCGAAATAATAAATGAACAAAGCGCCTCCCAAGGCTCCTGACGGAGAATTCTGATACCGGAATATTCGCTGACAGCAGATTTCAAATATTTATCGTCGTATGATGCGGTTATTTTTTCGTAATCGCAGTCAAAATCAAAATAGTTTTTCCAAATGCTTTCAAAATCCTCGGCAGAGCAATCAAGAATAAGTCGGTTGTCGATTTGTTCGGCAATGAGAGCTTTGCCATAAGCGACGCCGTGCCATTTTCCGTCTTTCTGAACCCAGCGGAACGCCTGCCCGCAATCAAGACAAAGCCCCAATTTAAAAACGGGAGGACAAGTAATTTCAAATGTATTTTTCAAGCAAAATCACCTCGCAAAATAGCCAAAATTATTTAAAAATTCTATCTAAAAGCACTAACGACAAAATGCACAAAAATTTTAGACAATTTCAAAGTAGAGTATGTTCCAAAATGTATAAATTGTAAAGGAGTTATAACAATTAGTATTTAATAATTGTTTAACAATTGTTTTTGAAAATTGTCGAAAAAAGGTAAAAAC
The DNA here is from genome assembly GCA_964614605.1 of uncultured Eubacteriales bacterium. Classification (GTDB taxonomy): domain Bacteria; phylum Bacillota; class Clostridia; order Oscillospirales; family Acutalibacteraceae; genus Fimenecus. Next base: position 29,479 of record CAZTLU010000005.1, on the reverse strand, counting down.
CTTTAAAAATCTGCGATTTTAAAGGGAGTTATAAACATTTTCAACAGAGTTTTCAACAATTTCATTGAAAAGTTTATTATACAGTTTGTATATTTTTGGTTGTAATAATTTTTGGTGAAAATCCCATATTGACAAAAATTTCTTGTTAATATACACATACGGAATAGTATAAAACTAACCATAAGAACCTAAAATAACAATGAATAAATGAAAAAATTTGTGAGGATATTAAAATGGTTAAAGGTGTCAACCGTCAGGTGCTCGAAATTCTTGACCCGGGCTGTGAATATTTTGAAAAAGCATTATTTTTTGTCAAGCCCGAATACAGTGGCGAAAACGAGAGCAAATTAAAGGGAAGCGCGTTAAAAAGCATACGCAAATCAGCGAGCGTGCCAAAAACCCGTAAGCAAAAAATGAAAAGCCGCCTGTTTTTTCTTGCAGAAATGGCGGCTTCTGCAGGGGTGGGAGCGATAATTACCGCACTTTTGGTTAAATAATGTCATTCTGAGCGAAGCGAAGAATCGCATCAATAGATTCTTCGTCACTGCGTTCCTCAGAATGACACCGGTTTCAAAGTATTATAAGCTCCTTCGGTGCATTTGTAAGATTTCTGCAACCGTCGGGTGTGATATATGCCATATCTTCAATTCTTACGCCGAACTTACCGGGGATATAAATTCCCGGCTCAACGGTTACAACATTGCCTGCAAACAAATTGCCGTCAGTAATGGGCGAAAGATTTGGAAATTCGTGAATTTCAACACCAACGCCGTGACCTGTAGAGTGAGTGAAATACTGTCCGTAGCCTGCATTTCTTATAATTGAGCGAGTAAGCTCGTCGCCCTCTTTGCAGGAAATTCCCGCGTGAAGCTGGTTAAGGCAGTTGTTCTGTGCGTTGAGAACGGTGTTATAAACCTCTTTCATTTCGTCAGTGGCATAGCCTACGGCAATGGTTCGGGTCATATCGCTGTGATATCCGCCAACAACTGTGCCGAAATCCATTGTGACAAAATCGCCGTTTTCTATTTTCTTGTCGCTCGGTACACCGTGTGGCATTGAAGAATTTGCACCGCTTACTACGATTGTTTCAAATGAAAGTGCCTCACCGCCGTGGCTCAACATATAGAAATCAAGCTCAAGAGCAACTTGCTTTTCGGTAACGCCGGGCTTAATAAAGTTAAAAATATGAGTAAGGGCATCTTCCGCAATTCTCTGTGCCTTTACAATCTGCTCAACCTCCGCCTCGGTTTTAACCGAGCGAAGTGTATTTATAATGGCATCAAGAGTTGAATCAGTTGAAATGCTGATTTTTTTAAGCACACCTTTAAGCGCGTTATATGTGGCAACTGTCATTCTTGTGGATTCCACAAGCAGATGCTTACAGCCCATCTCGTCGAGAATTCCCGAAATCTGCGGATAAGTTTTGCCTAAAAGCTTAACCTCGCAGGCTGTAATCTGCTTTTCTGCGGCTTCAATGTATCTGCCGTCAGTTATGAATACTGCACGGTCAGGGGAAACAAGCAAAAATCCGTCAGAGGAGTCAAATCCCGTAAAATATTTTCTGTTTTCGGGAGAAATAATAAGGGCGGCGTAAGTCTCGCCTTTTTCAGCCAAAAGCTTTTGTAAATTATTCATCATAAACACCATATCCATGTAATTTTTCAAATTCTGCAATGACAGGTTTTTCTTTGCGGCGTCGGTTGGCGTAAAATATCGGAAAACGGGTTTCGCCTTTCAATGCATCAACAAGAACGGGGATTGCACCGCATTTGTTTGCCGCCATAATATCGGCAAAAATCTGGTCGCCAATCATTGCCATTTCGTGAATTTCAACGCCCATTATACGCGCACCCATCAAAAGCTTGTGAGCCTTTGGCTTGCGGGCAAAAGAAAGGTGAGCAAGACCTAATTTTTCAGCAACTCTGCGTGGGCGTTTTCCAACGGCGTTTGAGATTATCATAATCTTAAACCCTGCGGCCTGCACCTTTGCAAGCCAATCCTCGAGCCCGTCAATGCAGTTTTCTTTACCGTCATTGCAAATTGTATTGTCAATATCAAGGGCGATTGCTTTTGCGCCCATTTTATGTAAATCTTCAATTGTTATATCAAGAACGCTTTTAAAGCGATATCTCGGCATAGCAGAATTCATAATAAACTCCTGAATTTTAAAGTAAAAAAATAGCGGGCGCCCATTGGGAACGCCCACTTTCTTTTTCATACGCCAAAAAAGCCTAAGTTAAACTTATTTAAACTTACGCTTACGGGCAGCCTCAGACTTCTTCTTTCTCTTAACAGAAGGCTTTTCATAATGCTCTCTTTTGCGTACTTCCTGAATTACGCCGTCACGAGAAGTCTGTTTCTTAAATCTTCTGAGAGCACTTTCCAAGGACTCGTTTTCTTTAACTTTTACCTGACTCATTAAAAATCCCTCCCTTTACATTGGGATACAGTGTGTATTATACAACACCAAAAGTCAACTGTCAACAGTTTTTTGGCATATTTTCCGTAATACTTCGTGGTGTGCGACTCGCAGTATCTTAATACAGCTTCGTCTTCACCACATTGTCTTACGAAAAATCTGCTCAAAAAGGTAGGGAGGCATATTTTCCGTAATACTTCGTGGTGTGCGACTCGCAGTATCTTAATACAGCTTCGTCTTCACCACATTGTCTTACGAAAAATCTGCTCGAAAATGTGATTTACTGTTAAGGTAAAAATAAATTCTCAATTTCTTCTGCTGTCATTTCGCTGTAATTTGTTTCGCAAAAGCAAAAATTCCTGCAATTTCTGATTTCCAGCGGAATATTCGCTAATTCTGATTTTTCAAGGGCGGATTTTAGGGCTTTTTGAGCCTTTGTAAAAAGAAGATACCTGTGAGCAGGCATATCAAAAATGATTTTCACAAGATATTTTTTCAAATCTATTGCGGATTTTTTATCACGCACCAAAATTATATTTTTGTGCGCCGTTCTTTCGGGCAAAAGTGAGTCAAAGCTTTCTGCAAATTCTGACACGGAAGAATAACAAATCTGATTTGATTTGAGATTCTTTTTCCAATTAAAAGGATTTCTTTTTGAAACATAAAGGTCTTTTTCGTGAACCTCTGATAAAAAATCTATATCAATAACAAAGCAGACGGGTCCCTGCTTATTCTGACGGGTAAAATATCCGTGTAAATCACAAATATAAAAAGGAATTTTATTCCACATCCTTGCTCTTTTTTCCAAATCAGAGTTAACGGGCTCGGTCATTGGCAGTTTTTGATAGTTTAACTTGTGATTTGAAATTAGCTTTCCGCATTCAAGCATTGAGCAGGAGTTTCTCACAGAGCTTGCATAGTACAAATATTTAACGCCCTTGCTTTTTAAAAACGAATGTAATTCTGCGGGTGATACGGCAATCATCGAAAAAACTCCTTTGTTACAAAAAAATTATCCATAAATATAAATCGAAATGGGAACCGCTTTTGTTACGAGACCCTATAAAAAAGCAAATTCGCCGAGAGTGTTGCCACTCCCGACGAACAATCCTTGGCTCTGTCAATCAGAAATTTGCCTTCAAGTGCTCAATTGCAAACCATACGGCAGGCAAGAACAATCGGCAGAAATAGAATATTACTTATAGAGCTCAAAGAGGATTTTATTAAATTATACCTAATTAAATTAGGTGTCATAACAATTATATCTAATTCAATTAGATATGTCAAGTATAATTTATAGTTCACCTCGACACAATAGAAGAATGTGTATAGTAGAATTAGATAAAAGGCGGTGATTATATGGAGCAAAGAGACTTTAGCTTAAGATTAGCTAAATTGCGTGAGAATAAAGGTGTTTCGGCAAGGGATATGAGTTTATCAATTGGTCAATGTGCAAGTTATATCAACGGTGTTGAAAATGGTGTAAATTTTCCGTCAATGACTGTTTTCTTTTATATCTGTGAATATCTAGAAATCACACCCGAAGAATTCTTTGCAACAGAAAATAAAAATCCCGTAAAGGTGAAAGAACTGGTCAACACCGTCAAAGGTTTAAGCGATGAACAGCTCGATAGCTTAATTGTTCTTGCGAAAGGACTTAAGAAGTAATTATAAATAGTATATAAAAACAAAGCAGCCCCCTCTGACGAGGGGGCTGTCTGCGTAGCAGACCGGGGGAGAGATTCGGCAAGAGAAAAACCATTTTCTCTCCCTCCGTCAAAACTTCGTTTTGCCATCTCCCTCGTCAGAGGGAGGCGACGCACAAATCAAGATTAAAATGTATATAAACTCACGGACAGACAAGAATGTCTGTCCCTACCCAGTGATAACTTCGCCTCAGCAAGATTGCCTTGCGAAAAATCTGCTCAAAAAGGTAGGGGTGCTTCACGAAGCGCCCGTCGAGGTTTGCGGTACACTATTTCGGGCGCTTCGTGAAGCGCCCCTACATAGTTTTTATATCTAAATAAAATAGATAAAACTAAAACGGAACTTATTTTGTTTCATTTAAGAAACATTCTAATAATTCGTAAAATTTATCAAATGCTTCTTCTTCGTTATTACAGTTCATTCGGATTATTGCATCCCAATAATAAGCACAACGATATTCGTTATATGTTTTTTGAACAAAACACAGAAAATCATATGGAAAACGGCGAAAATCACCGCAACCACAATCTTAAATGCCCAATATGTATCCGGACAATGTTTCGGGTAATCCATTAAGAGTTTTTTCTCCTAGAAAACAACCGGGTTTTTCTTTTATTTGGTATAATAAATTTAAAATTTTATCCATCAATTTAATTCCTTATTTATTTACAACATTCTGTGGTTTGCCGTCGAGATACGCAAGCACATTTTCTTTAAGAATATTCATAAGTCTTTCGCGTGTTTCAAAGCCTGCCCACGCGATATGTGGGGTTATAAAGCAATTTTTTGCATTAAGCAGAGGGTTATCTGCTTTAGGTGGCTCAACGGTGAGCACATCAAGTCCTGCACCGCGAAGTTTTCCGCTATTAAGGGCATCGGCAAGTGCCTTGTCGTCAACAACGGGACCGCGTGAAGTATTTATTATGATTGCTCCGTTCTTGCATTTGCTTAAAAATTTGGCATTTACAAGCCCCGTAGTCTTTTCGGTGAGTGGGCAATGGAATGAAATAATATCACTAGTCTTTGCAAGAGTTTCCATATCAACCCAAGCGAAATTTTTGCGGTGGCTCTGGTCTGTTTCGTGACCCGAAACGGCCTGCACTTTCATTTTAAAGGCCTCGGCAATATCTGCAACCGCCTGACCAATCTGACCAAAGCCCACAATGCCCAAGGTTTTACCGCAAAGCTCGGTGAGGGGAGTTTTCCAATAGCAAAAATCGGGGCAGGCAGTCCATTCGCCGTTTTTAACGCTCTCGCTGTGAATTCCAACCGCGTTGGTAATCTCAAGAATAAGTGAAAATGTAAGCTGTGCTACCGCATTGGTGGAATAAGCGGGAATGTTTGAAACAGGTAAACCCAATTCCTTTGCACATTCCCAATCCACAATGTTATATCCTGTTGAAAGCAGGGCAATATATTTTAGATTGTTAAGTTTTTCAAGGGTTTCACGGGTCAGCGGGGTTTTGTTGGTTAAAATAATATCCGCGCCCATACATCTCTCAAGAATTTTATCGGCAGGCGTGCGGTCATAAATCTCACATTCACCAAGAGAAATAAGCCAATCCCAAGATAAGTCCCCAGGGTTTAATGCATATGAATCAAGCACTACAATTTTCAAAACAATCACTACCTTTGCATACTTTGTTCTCACTTAATGATATACTATATATAATATAACATAAAATAAGGCAATAAAACAATAAAAATGTTGACCTTTGAGCACATTTATTATAAAATTAATTGTTAGATATTTTTAATTGGTGAATCTTAATGGAAAAACGTAATCTTACAAGGAAAACGGCGCTTAACCTTACATGTATAGGCTTATTTGCGGCGGCGGGTATAATTGCAATAATTACTCTTGCCATGAGTACGCAGATTGCCGAGGGCGGTTGGGCGGAATTTCTGCACGCTCTTGATAAGATGCAGGAGTTTATTCAATCGCTGGATAATCGTTGGCTTTTAGCCCTTGCCATAACTGCTATTTATGTGTTAAGAACTTTTATTCCTTTGCCATTTCCCTTTATTTTTATGATGACGGGTGTTATGTTCCGTCCGGGCGAGGCAATTTTAATAAACACTCTTGGTTATTGCGTGGTGCTTGTTATCAGCTATTGGGTGGGTAATTCCACAGAAGGCGGCGTTGCCCTTAAAAAGCTTAAAAAGTACGACAATATTCAAAAAATGATAAGTCATCACGGTAAAACCAAGTTTGGTATTCTGGTGGCACTTCGTATGATACCGGGTATCCCTATAAATACTGTAAGTCAAGTCTATGGCGGAATGGGATTCCCCGTTCATAAATATTTAATTGCTTCAGTAATCGGATTTTTGCCGAAAATATGGACTTATACCGTAATGGGCGGTAACATCTCGCAACCGTTTACATGGAACTTTATGGGTCCAATAATTTTCTTGTTAATTTTATCAGGTGTTGTAACCTTGATTGTAAATATCACTCTGGAAAAAAGAAAAGGAGAGCATGAAGATGTCAAAAATTCAGAATCTTAAAAATAGTATAACAAACGGCGAATACGATGACCGTTTTAAAAGAGTTTATGTAACTGATGAGGCAGTTGCAGCTCAACACGAAAGATATGTAAGTCTTGCAGAGGATTTTGCCGCACTTTTTGGTGAGGACAGAGATGCTCGTCTTTTCTCTTCTCCCGGCAGAACAGAGGTTGGCGGTAATCACACCGACCACAACCACGGCAGAGTTCTTGCCGCAAGTATTAACCTTGACGCAATCGCAGTTGCTGCAAAAAATGACGAGAATATTGTTCGTGTAAAATCCCGCGGTTACAATATGGATGTTTGTGACATCACAGACCTTGAAATCAAAGAGAAGGAAAAAGGCCATTCACCTGCTCTTGTTCGCGGTATGTGTGCAGGATTTAAAAAGTTCGGCTATGAAATCGGCGGCTTTGATGCTTGCACAATGTCAAGCGTGCTTTCAGGCTCGGGACTTTCATCTTCAGCGGCTTACGAGGTGCTTGTGGGCACAATGCTCAACTACCTTTACAATGACGGCAAGGTTGACGCAATCACAATCGCAAAGATTGCACAGTATGCTGAAAATGTTTACTTTGACAAGCCTTGCGGACTTATGGACCAGATGGCTTGTTCGGTTGGCGGATTTGTTACAATCGACTTTAACAATCCCGCAGAGCCCATCGTTAACGAGGTTAAATTTGATTTCGCGTCTTCAGGACATTCACTTTGCATTGTTGATACAAAGGGCAGTCACTCTGATTTGACCGATGATTACGCTGCAATCCGCAGTGAAATGGAGTCTGTTGCAGGATTTTTCGGCAAGAATGTTCTTCGCGAGGTTGACGAGGACGAATTCAAGAAGAATATCCCCGCAATCCGTAAAAAAGTGGGGGACCGTGCGGTTCTTCGCGCAATGCATTTCTTCGCAGACAACGCAAGAGTTCTTAAAGAGGTTGACGCACTTAAAAAAGGTAATTTTGACGAATTTAAGAATTACATACTTGAAAGCGGCGACTCTTCATATAAATACAATCAGAATGTTTTTTCAACCAAAAAGCCTCTTGAACAGCCTGTTTCGTTAGCACTTGCTTTGAGTGAGAGCGTTCTTAAGGGCAAGGGTACATGGCGAGTTCACGGCGGTGGTTTTGCAGGCACAATTCAGGCTTTTGTTCCTAACGAAATCCTTGCAGATTATAAAAATGCAATGGAGAGCGTGTTTGGTGAGGGCTCTTGTTATGTACTTATCATTCGTCCAGTCGGTGGAGTAGAAGTTTAATTTTGGCATATTTTTCGCAATACTTTCTTGCAAAAAATCTACTCAAAATTATATTTTTGGATATTGGCATATTTTTCGCGATACTGCAAAACAAAAAGCACATACTTAAAATTAAGGTTGATATAAATGGATACA
>CAZTLU010000005.1:0-21349 GCA_964614605.1 uncultured Eubacteriales bacterium | reverse complement strand
ATACTGCAAAACAAAAAGCACATACTTAAAATTAAGGTTGATATAAATGGATACACTTGAACTTTTAGAAAAACTAACTTCCCCTGCAGGTGTTGCGGGGGAAGAAACAAGCTCCTTTGAGTCTTTAAAGGGGCTTTTTTCACTGTACGGAAAGGTGTCAACGGACACCGCGGGCAGTATGATTATTGAGCGTGAGGGAACGGGTAAGCATATTTTACTTGACGCTCACCTTGATACAATCGGCTTTGTTATAACCGAGATTATGGACGGCTTTGTGCGTCTTTCAAAGGTGGGCGGAGTTGATATGCGTACTGTTGAGGGTATGGAATTGACCCTGCACGGCACAGAGGATATCTACGGCGTGGTTTGCACTGTGCCGCCCCATCTTTCAGAGGGCGATAGCCGTGTTTCAACTGACGGCACCTGTGTTGCAGACATCGGTATGAGTAAAGAGGATGCCGAAAAGGTAATTTCGGTAGGTGATAAGGTAAGCTTCAGAAATTCATTTGAAAAGCTTGGCGAAAATCGAGTTTCCGCCACTTATCTTGATGACCGTGCAGGAATTGCAGTTCTCTTGAAGGCACTTGAATATGTTAATACAGATAAAAAAATCACACTTGTTTGTTCAGCACAAGAGGAAACAGGCGGAACGGGGGCTACCTGTGCCGCATACAATATTGACGCTGATTTGTCACTTGCAGTTGATGTGAGCTTTGCCACAACTCCCGACGCAGACCCCAAGGAATGCGGAAAAATGAACGGCGGGGCTATGATTGGATATTCACCCATTTTGAGCCGTGAATACTCTGAATTGTTGGTTTCTCTTGCAAAAGAAATGAATATTCCTTATCAGAAAGAAATTATGAGTGGCAGAACGGGAACAAATGCCGACCACATTACAATTTCAAGGGGCGGAATTCCCTCGGCACTTGTATCACTGCCCCAAAGATATATGCACACTCCTGTTGAAACGGTTGATGTTCGTGATATTGAAAACTGTGCAAAGCTAATTGCACGCTTTATTGAAAGGGTGTGAGCGGTATGGATATGAATTTGCTTGAAAAATTGTGTTTGGTAAACGGCACTTCGGGTGACGAAAATGCAGTTCGCAATGCTATTATAAATATACTCCCCCGGGATTGCACATATACCGTTGACCCAATCGGCAATTTAATTGTTGAGAAAAAGGGCGAAATCCAGCCCAAAAATAAAGTGGCGCTTTTTGCCCATATGGACGAGGTTGGTTTTATTGTCACCTATATCAATGACGAGGGCTTCGTTTATGTTGATTCAGTGGGCGGAATTGATGAGTCTGCGCTCTTTAGTAAGAAATTAACTATCAACGGTTGCGTTGGCGTTGCAGGCGGAAAAGCAATTCACCAATGCAGTGGTGATGAGAGCAAAAAAATCCCGAAAATTACAGATGTGGCAATTGACTTTGGCTTTGAAAGCAAAGAAGAAGCAGAAAAATATATCTCTCTCGGTGATTTCGGTTATTTCAAGTCAGATTTTGTTGAATTCGGTAAAGGCTTCATCAAATCAAAGGCACTTGATGACCGCGTAGGTTGTGCGGTAATTTTAGAGCTTTTGCAGAAAAAGTCAAAAATTAACTACACCGCAGTTTTTACCGTTCAGGAAGAAATCGGTGCCCGCGGAGCAGCTGTGGGGGCTTACACAGTAAACCCCGATTATGCCATTGTTATCGAGAGTACAACTGCATCTGATATTCCCGATACACCCGACCGCAAGAAAGTTTGCAAGCTGGGTGAGGGCGCGGTTGTAACATTTATGGACAGAGGCACAATCTATAATAAAGATTTATATAAAAAGGCATTTGAAATTGCGAAAGAAAATGAAATTCCTTGCCAGACCAAAACCGTTGTTGCAGGCGGAAATGATGCATCGGCAATTCACAAAGCTGTGGGCGGAATTAAAACCATTGCGGTTTCACTGCCTTGCAGATATATTCACTCCGGCTCTTCCGTGTGTAATTCAAAGGATATTGAAGCCGTTGAAAAGCTTACAACTGCACTTTTAGAGGAATTTGCAAATGATTAAGTCTGCAAAAGCTTTGTCCGAGATATTTTTTAACTATTTAGGCGAAAAGAATTCTGCAATTTTTTTAGCTTTCACAAATCTTTATCTCGAAGAACAGCTCAATGACGGTGTTGTGTGGCTCCAGACGGATGAAAAAGACCGCATAACTGCAGTAATGGCAACGGATGAAAATGGAAAATGCCTGCTTTTTGCAGAAGAAAATGCAGATTTTGACGAGTTGTCCTTTATATTAAATGAAGAAATTACTTCACCCTGCGCTTTGCCTTTTGAGCAAATAGATAAAAAATATCTATTGCACAAAAAACTTGATTTTGTAAAAGGCGAAAAGGGAATTGATTATAAAGATTATGCAAAAATCAAGACCCTTGACGGCTCGCCTTTTGCTCCAAACGCAGACCTCGCAGCAGTTAAGATGTTTTTTAACTTAAAGGGAAAATGTGAGGGTGTGCTCATAACCGAAAATGGTGAGGATATAAGCGGAGGTTTTATCTCGTTCAGCCATGATTTTGCCGTAATCTCCGATGTTTTCACAAAAGAAGAGCATCGCGGAAAAGGATACGGAAAGCGTTTAGTTGAAAATTTACTAAACTGTTCAACCAAAGAAAATGTTTATCTTACATCAAAAGAACATAATCTTGAATTTTATAAAAAACTCGGATTTAAAGCTATAAAAGAAATCTATCAGTATAAAAAGGAAATCTAAAATGTTTTTTGAAATCAGCGAAAAAATCAAAACTTTATCAGATGTTGCACTTAAAAATGCAGAGTCTGTTTTTGGCAGGATTGATGCTCTTGCCGAATACAATCAGCAAAAAGTGCTTGCGGCATTCATCAAAAATCGTGTTGATGAAACCGATTTCAATACGACAACGGGCTATGGCTACAGTGACAAGGGCAGAGAAAAGCTTGATGTGCTTGTTGCCGATATTTTCGGTGCAGAGAGTGCCATAATCCGCGCAGGTGCATTGGCAAGCGGAACACACACCCTTGCGGTTTGTCTTTACGGAATTTTGCGCCCCAACGACACAATGCTTTGCGTCACAGGCACTCCATATGACACTCTTCATTCAACAATCGGCTTGAACGGTAAAAATAAGGGCGACGGAACTCTCGCTGATTTCGGCATAAATTATGCACAGATTGATTTGACCGAAAATGACGAAATCGACTACGGAAAAATTGAAGAACAAGCCGCAGACGAAAAGGTTAAAATGGTTTATGTTCAGCGTTCGCGCGGCTACTCGCTTCGTCACACTATTTCCATTGACGAAATTGAAAAGGTCTGCGAAATTGTTCACAGAGTAAATAAAAAAGCTATCGTTATGGTTGATAACTGCTATGGCGAATTCACAGAGAAAAAAGAACCAACTGAGGTTGGCGCAGATTTAATCGCAGGCTCCCTTATTAAGAACGCGGGCGGCGGAATTGCACCAAGCGGTGGTTACATAGCCGGAAGACGCGATTTGGTTGAGCTTTGCGGATATCGTCTTACAACTCCCGGATTGGGTACGGAATTAGGCGCAACTCTCGGTCAGAACCGTAATATATTTATGGGCCTTTTCAATTCGCCCCATGTTGTTGGCGAGGCTATGAAAACCGCAGTTTTTGCGGCATCACTTTTCACAGAATTAGGATTTGAGGTTACTCCAACCGTCACCGAAACACGCCACGATATTATTCAGGCAATCTGCCTTAAAAATAGCGAAAATCTTATTGCATTCTGCCAAGGCTTGCAGAAAGGCGCTCCTGTTGATTCTTATGTAACACCTGAACCTTGGGATATGCCCGGCTATGACAGTCAGGTTATTATGTCCGCGGGTGCGTTCACATCGGGCTCGTCAATAGAATTGTCAGCCGATGCACCGCTTCGCGAGCCCTTTGCAGTATGGATGCAGGGCGGACTCAACTTCCACAGCGGAAAAGTGGGTATAATGTTAGCAGCAGAAGAAATGAATAAGCGAGGTCTTATATAATGAAACTTATGCACCTTAAAAGCGGAACAGATGTCCGCGGAGTTGCAGTTGCAACGGAAAAATATCCCGAAATTCAGTTGACCGATGAGGTCGTAAAGGCTATCAGCGGTGCATTCATTGATTTTCTTTGTGAAAAAACGGGTAAATCGGCAAATGAACTCACAGTTTCTGTGGGTCACGATTCAAGAATTTCAGCTATGAGAATCAAGGATGCAGTAATCGGCGAGATTTCAGAAATGGGAGTAACTGTGCTTTACTGCTCATATTGCTCAACCCCCGCAATGTTTATGACTACCGTTACAAGAGGCTGTGACGGTGCAATTCAGATTACTGCAAGTCATCACCCCTTTGACCGTAACGGGCTTAAATTCTTTACCCGCGACGGCGGACTTTCAGGCGATGAATTAAAATCCATTCTTGCAATTGCAGAGAAAGAAAATAATAAAAAAGCAGGTAATGTCGGCACAATTACAGAAATTGACTATATTTCCGAATATTCCGCAATTCTTCGGGATATGATTAAAAAAGGCGTTAATGCCGAGAATTACGAAAAGCCCCTTGAAAACTTCAAAATTGCAGTTGATGCGGGCAACGGCGTTGGCGGTTTTTACGCTGAAAAGGTGTTAGCACCTCTCGGCGCAGATGTTTCGGCAAGTCAGTTTTTGGAGCCCGACGGAATGTTCCCCAATCATATTCCAAATCCCGAAAACAAGGTTGCAATGGAGTTTATCCGCAAGGCAACCGTTGAGAATAACTGCGATTTAGGTGTTATTTTTGATACAGACGTTGACCGCGCTTCTTGTGTTGACGAAAAGGGTGACGAAATTAACCGCAACTCAATTGTGGCACTTGCGTCGGTGATTGCACTTGAGAATAATGCCGGCGGCAGTATTGTCACAGACTCCGTTACAAGTGACGGACTTCGCGAATTCATTGAAAACACTCTCGGCGGTAAGCATATCCGCTTTAAGCGTGGCTACAAAAATGTTATTGACGAGGCAATCCGCCGAACAAATAACGGTGAAAATACACCTCTTGCAATTGAAACCTCAGGGCACGCGGCGTTCAAAGAGAATTATTATCTTGACGACGGCGCATACCTGATTACAAAAATAATAATCAAAGCGGCAGTTCTTCGTAAAGATGGCAAAAAAATCGGTGATTGCATTAAATCCCTTAAAAAGCCCTTAGAAGAAAAAGAACTTCGTTTTAATATAACAGAAGATAATTTCCGTGAAATCGGTGAAAAGCTGATTGAAGAAATCAAGGCTATTGCAGAAAATAATTCTGAAATGTGTTTAGCATCCGATAATTACGAGGGTGTGCGCGTATCCTTTGACGATGAAAAAAGAAAAGGCTGGTTTTTACTTCGACTTTCAGTTCATGACCCTGTAATGCCCTTTAACACGGAAAGTGATATTGAGGGCGGTTGTGAAGAAATCTGCAAAACTTTCTATGAACTTGTCAAAAATGTAAAGGGGATTGACTTTACAAATCTTGAAACTTTTATAAAATTGAAATAAAAGTGTTGACAAATCCATTAAAAATAATTACTATATTTTTGTATGAAATCTTGATGGGAGGTGTTATGTGATGTTTGAAAAAATCCGTGAAATTATTTGCGAACAGCTCGAATTAGAAGAAGATGTTGTTACTATGGACGCAGTTCTTCTTGAGGACTTGGGTGCTGACAGTATTGACCTTGCAGACCTTGTTATGACTTTTGAAGATGAATTCGATTTAGAAATCTCTGACGAAGACCTTGAAAATATTAAAACAGTTGGAGATATTGTTAAATATATCGAAGAAAACTAATTAAATTTAATTTTGTTATTTTAAACAGGGACGCCTTTAACCGTCCCTGTGTTTTTTAGAAGATTATTCAGAAAGGATGTTGACCATGGCTGAACAGAAAAAGATGGTTGAGGAAATCACCTCAATGGATGTGGACTTTGCCAAATGGTATACCGATGTGGTAAAAAAAGCAGAGCTCGTTGAATACACAAGTGTTAAAGGATGTATGGTTATTCGACCTTACGGCTATGCGATTTGGGAGAATATTCAGAAAACTCTTGACGGTATGTTCAAGGAAACAGGGCACGAAAATGTTTGTATGCCCATGTTTATCCCCGAGAGCTTGCTCAATAAAGAAAAGGACCATGTTGAAGGCTTTGCCCCCGAGGTTGCGTGGGTAACTCACGGCGGCAGTGAAAAACTTGAGGAGCGTCTTTGTGTTCGACCTACTTCAGAAACTCTTTTCTGTGAGCATTATGCTAATATAATTCAGTCTTACCGCGACCTGCCCAAGCTTTATAATCAGTGGGTATCAGTTGTTCGTTGGGAAAAGACTACAAGGCCCTTCCTTCGCACACGCGAATTCTTGTGGCAGGAGGGACATACAATCCACGCAACTGCAGAAGAAGCACAGGAAGAAACAATCAAGATGCTCAATGTTTATGCTGACTTCTGTGAAAATTACCTTGCAATGCCCGTTGTTAAGGGTGTTAAAACTGAAAAAGAGCGTTTTGCAGGTGCAGAGGATACATATACTATCGAAGCTCTTATGCACGACGGTAAAGCTTTGCAGTCAGCAACAAGCCATTATTTCGGCGACGGATTTGCAAAGGCTTTCGGAATTCAGTATCAGGACAGAGATAATAAATTGAAGCATCCATTCCAGACCTCTTGGGGTTGCACAACTCGTCTTATCGGCGCAATTATTATGACTCACGGTGACGACAACGGTCTTGTTTTACCGCCTAAAATCGCACCCGTACAGGTTGTTGTAATTCCTGTTGCCGCTCATAAGGCAGGCGTTAAGGAAAAGGCAACCGAGGTTTATGAAAACCTTAAGAAAATTGCACGCGCAAAGATTGACTTGAGTGATAACACACCCGGTTGGAAATATGCCGAGTATGAAATGAAGGGCGTTCCGCTTCGTGTTGAGCTTGGTCCCCGCGATATTGAAAACAATCTGTGCGTAGTTGTACGCCGTGATACAAGAGAAAAGATTTTTGTATCTCTTGACGAGCTTGAAACAAAGCTTCCCGAATTGCTTGAAGCAGTTCATCAGGGACTTTACAATTCAGCACTTGAGCGCCGTGGCAATATGACATATGTTGCTCATAATATGGACGAAATGATTGATATTGCAGAGAATAAGCCCGGATTTATCAAGGCTATGTGGTGCGGCGACCGTGAGTGTGAGGACGCTCTTAAAGAGCAGGCAGGCGTTTCATCTCGTTGCATTCCCTTTATGCAAGAGAAAATCGGCGGAACTTGCGTATGCTGTGGCAAACCCGCAGATAAAATGCTCTATTGGGGCAAAGCGTATTAATTGCAAGACTTTGTCTTGCAACGATATAAATTCCTTGCGGAATTTACGATATGCCTAACGGCTCGATATGTGTTTACACACTCGATATGTTCACTTTGTGAACGAGAATTTGTATCATATCGAGTTTGAGCGTTAGCGAAAACATATCGATTTTGCGAAGCAAAAATATCGAATGAATGAAATGAATATATCAAAAAAGAGCTCGCTGATTCTCAACGAGTTCTTTGTTTTTTATTCGCATAATGCCTCTATAAAAAATCGAGTTGTAAATTTAACACCTTTTATAAAAGCATTCTTTTCTGATGCACTACTCATTTTACAAACGGCGGCATCATATTCTTCAAGTAATGCTTTTTGTTCGTCATTTAGCTTTGCCCGAAAAACAGTTTCCTTTGCTGACCAATTCCTTATTATTTCTTTTTCTTGGTCGTTGCGTTTTGATACTTCTTCAATTATGTATGAGTACCATAATTTTTCTAATTCGTTTTTCATATAATTACCTCCTCATATTATGTAAGTAGTATTTTACATCATAATATGAAAAAGTGTTGAAAATAACACAGTATTGTGTTATTAATTTTTGTGTTGTCTGCAATTGCTTATGATATTAGGCTCCATCGTCAGAGGGAGGCAATTTTTACGGGCTGCCGAGGTCGTCAGTTCCTACAATTTTGGTGTGAAATTTTCAATAAAATTGCCCCTCGGTCGAGGGGCTACATTTTTATATAAAACAAATCATACTAAACTACTATATTTTTCTTCCCAAATTTTGCAGGCTGTTATGTATTTTTTCTTCAAGTTCTTGTCGTCAGTGTTGTTTTTATAAGCATTATATTTTCTTCTTACTTCATAAGAACGATATAAGTATTCAGAGCCGTTCCAGAAATCAGGCATATCAACACGGCCAAGGGCGATGATATACTTTGCATCCTCTGAAATCATAAGCCAATTGGGGAATGTGATTGTGTCAAAAGCAACACCGAAATTCAGCTTATCGCGAAGTGTGAGATAGCCGATATATTCATAGTGATATGCAAATGACCTTAAGGTTTCAAACTCCTTACGCAAAAGCAGTGACTGAAATTCAGATTCTTTGGCTTCGTTATGAAGCTTTTCTTCTGTTTCAAGGGTGATTTGATTTTCCTTTACGGTTTTAACAAGAAGTGATAATTCTTTCCTTGCGTTTTCCGATTGCATACGGTATTCCTGGTCAGCCTTATAAATTTCGTGGCACATTTCTGTACGGCTGATGTCTTTCATTAAATAAATCTGAACGCAGGCATAAGAGCTTGCGGCAATAGTGATAATACTGAAGATGATTTCAAGAAGCTCTTTCGGATTGCTTACAATATTATGAATTGTAATGTTGTCTTGAATGCCTGAACGGGCAACCTGATAAATCAGATATAGGACTATTGCGACCACAATTAAAACTCCTGCGGTTTTAAGAAATGTAAAGAAAAGATTAAAGCCCGTGTTGCCTGAAATGGCAGATTTTTTCAATAGCATTTTTAATCGGTTTTTCTTAAACATTTTTAAAGGCCTCCTAATCAGAAAACTTTTTTGTATCCCTTTACATAATCGGGTGCATAACCCAATTTTTCATAAAAAGCGTGCGCATTTTTTCGCGAAAAGCTTGAAGTAAAATTGATATAACTGCCGTTATTTTCTTTGACGAATGCCTCAAGCTTTTGCATAAGGTATTTGCCGACGCCTTTGCCTCGGTGCTTTTCATCCACCACAAAATTTTCCATACTGTAATAATATCTTGCGTCGCCTGTTAAATCAAAGCATTTGGTGAGCGATGCGGTGGCAATGAGCTCATCTTCGTCGTTGTAAACGCAGAATAAATGATATTGCGGGTTGTTTTGAGTTTCTTCAAGAGCCTTGCACATTTTATCAAAGTCACCTTTGGTTTCGGTAAGCTGACAATATAAATCAAACAATTTAGGAATATCTTTATTATTAAGTCTTTGAATTTTCATCTGGATTGGTGCCTTTCTAACTGTTATGAATTCATTGTATAACATTTTTTGACAAAAATCAACAAATAGTTAAGTCCTTTGATTTACGGTAAAATATTACCACTTGACCGAGTATGTGTTTCTTTGATATACTGAAATTAAATAAAAACATAAAAGGTAAATAAGATGAAATACAGAAGAATTTACATTTTAATGACGTAATATCCCGGTTTTGATGCTAAAATACTTCGTTGGTATACACGTTTTCCGTATACCCATGCTTCAGTAGGGCTTGAAGAGGATATGGATACCTTTTATACATTTGTAAGTAAAGGCTATCTTGTAGAAAGTGTTACAAGATATGAAAAACCGGGCAGACCCTCATTCCCGTGTGCATTGTATGAAATTGTAGTTACCGAGGAAGTTTATGAGCAGGTAAAGAAAATGGTGTATGACTATAAAGCACGAAAATCGACGCTCAAATATTCAACACTGGGGCTTGTAATGTGTTTCTTAAGAATACCATTCAAGCGAAGAAATCATTATTTCTGTTCACAGTTTGTGGCAGAGGTACTGCATAAATGTAAAGTTTTGAAGCTGAAAAAGAAAAGCACATTATATTTTCCAAAAGATATTTCAAAGCATAAGGAATTAAAACTTATTTTTACAGGTACACATCTTTCTTTCGTTGAAAAATTTGTAAAAGCGAATAAAAAATGAACTCTACCGAGCGGTAGGGTTCATCAGAAAATCAAGTATGTGTTTGTAAAAACTATTGACAATAATGCCCGAGGAGTGTATAATGAAATCGTAACAAGAGGCAATTAAACGATTGCTCCTAATTGATGATTAAAAAAATAACCGCCAAGTTGGTAGCTAGGGCGGTTATTTTTTATTATTTGCCGTCATTACGACGATTTTCGATTATCGAAACAATTGTAACGACAATCGATACGATTGTAACAACGATTCCAAGAACCGTTAAAACAGTCATTTGCAAATTGGTGCATAGAATATTCCATAGGCACCACTCCTTTCCTGAAAAATTAGAAAGGAGAACAAAAGATAACTCCTTTCCATTAAGTAAAGGAGCACCGCCTAATCGCTAAGCAAAAGAAAGGAATAAAGAAAATCTTTGCAACTCATATATCAGAAATACAGAGCTTACCTCTTGCTACTTGAAAGCATTATACTATATATGTTAAATATTGTCAATAAATGCAAATATATAGGACAAAGAGAACCCTAAAAGAATGAGGGCTCTCTTTGTTTTTACTCATTTACAATTTTGAAGGCTTCTTCTGTTGCCAGAGCTAATTTGGTGATTATGTCCTTTTGCTTGGGTATGCAATAGAAAGAGTCGTTTGTGGTTGAGATTTCAAAGCAATCCACACCCTTAAGCTGATTAAATCCATATTCAATGTGCAGGCTGTAAAGGGTTTTTGTTGCACGTTGAATTCTGTAATCGTGACCGTTATAGTGACCTTCGATAACAAATCCGTTTTCGAAATCATAGGTGACAGTTCCCTTGCCAAGCGGAACATAATCCTTGACATTGGGCTGTGAGATTATGTCAACCTCTTCTTTATAGCTGAATGTATTTGCAAGAAGCTGTTCTCTGACATTTTTACGCTCCCAGCTGTACCAATCGGGAATATGTGAAAACTCGGATTCACCATTTAAGGCTTTTAATTCGCCAAGTTCAGTCATCACCCATTTTTTGCCACAGCTTTCACAGAAAATACAAGTGCCCTTTGAATTCATTTTATGTTCAGCTTTGCAGGCGGGACATTGATAAAGCACCTTATGAAGTCCCTCGGCACGCTTTTTATGTTTAATAACAATGTTATTATCTTTTTGCCACTTGAAATCATCATAGGCCATTTCGTGCTGAATTGTTTCGTTGATTTCGTCAACGCTCATTTGAGCAACCTGTTCAGCGGTTAAAACCTGCTTTACCGTTGCATGAAATGGTGCTTTTCGATATGTGTAGCTTGCCCAGAATGGTAAATTAAGATAATTTCCGTGATTCAGCATAACCACAAGGGGAACACAGTTCTTTTTAACAAGTTTGCCGATAGCGTCGGGCAGAACAGACTGCGTTCCGTCCGGTGTATATCGTGCTTCGGGGTACATACAGAATACATCGCCGAATTCTCTCAGTACTTTTCTGCAAGAGCGTACAAGAGAGGTGTCTGTTGTGAATTTGTGGGTGCAGATACACCCTGCTTTTTCCATAATTTTAGGAAACAGATGAAATACATTAAATGCGGCTACAACATTTACCTTGTGTGGATAAGTAGCTCTGAAAAGCATTGCAAAATCCATAAACTGCATATGATTTGACAAAAGTATATAGGGCGGTTTTAAACCCTCCATATTTATTTTATCAATTTTGTAACCGGCTCTGATGAAAGAGAGAAATAAACTTGAAAGTCGGTAAGCACTCTTTGTAATGTTGTCCGGCTGTTTTACAGGAATTTTACCTATGGAGTACTGTTTAATTTCATCAGGATAAATAATTTCTGTAAGATATTCTCTTTGTTCATTCATAATAAATTACCGTTGTAAAGCAAGGTTTTTGCTTTCACTAAGAATTTTAAACATTTCTTCGGTTGCGAGCATAAGCTTTGTGCCCACATCTTTTTTGTTGGCTATGCAATAAATTGAGTCATTTTTAACCGAAACATCAAAGCAATCCTGCTTGTCAAGCTTACCGAAATCGAATTCGATATGCAATGTGTAAAGAGTTTTTGCTGCACGCTGAATTCTGTAATCATTGTCGTTATAATGACCTTCGATTACAAATCCGTTTTCTAAATCGTGAGTGACTTTTGCTTCGCCCAAATCAATGAATTTGTCACCGGGGAGTGAATATGCGTGAACGGTGTCCTCAAAGTAATATGTACCGTCAAGAATTTCCTGACGCACACATTCTCTCTGCCATTCATACCAATCGGGAGCGTGTGAGAATTCTGTTTCACCCTCTAAAGCCTTTAATTCTCCAAGCTCTGTAAGCTCCCATTTTTTGCCGCATTCTTCACAGAAAAGGTGAATTCCCTCGCTATTCATTTTGTGCTCTGCGTGGCAATGGGGACATTTATAAAGAACCTTATTAAGTCCCTCGGCTCTGAATTTCTCGGTAATTCTGATATTGTTTTCCTTTTGCCACTCATACTCGTCATAATGCATTTCGCGCCCTATAACCTCGTTGATTTCTTCAACGGTCATTTTCTCGATTTCTTCCACGGTGAGCACTTGCTTCATTGTGGCACGGAAAGGAGTCTTTCTGTATTTTCTGAAATTCCAGAAAGGCGCGTTGAGATAGTTGCCGTGGTGAATCATCACAACAAGGGGAACCTTGTTTTTCTTGACAAGCTTACCCACAACATCGGGAATAATTGCTGTTGTACCGATGTTTGAATATCTTGCTTCGGGGTACATACAAAGAATATCGCCATATTCGTGAAGCACCTTGTGGCAGGCACGGATAAGGCTTATGTCCGTTGTGAATTTACGGTGACAGGCACAGCCTAATTTTTCCATAATTTTTGACATTCCGACATAACCGTCAAGAGTGGCGATATTGTTGAAATTATATGGGTGTACCGCCTTGAAGCTTACAATGAAATCTGCAAACTGTGTGTGATTACAAAGAAGAATATAAGGTGGCTTTAAGCCCTCCATATTTACTTTTTCAATTGTACTTCCACCGCGTACTACAAATTTAAGAATAAAACGGCTGAGGTTATATGCCAGACCCTTATAAAACTGGTTTTGCTTGTCGGGAATGGTTTTGGGAAGATATATTTCTAAAGCTTCGGGATAAACAATGTAATCCTTAATCTCGTTCATAAAATCACCCTCAATGGCTACAATTTCAGAACAACTGTAACTGATTTGTAACTATTTTAACATATTGAGCACAATTTATCAATAGTGTTTATTTTACAAATTGTGCAACATCTGGTGGCAGGGGAGAATTGATTTCAATTTCCTCTTGTGTAACGGGATGGGTAAACCGACAATAACAGCAATGAAGTGCCTGACGGGATATGTCGTCGCGGGGTGTGCCATACATAGTGTCGCCCGTAAGCGCCGTGCCCATTGATGCAAAATGCACGCGTATTTGGTGCGTTCTGCCCGTTACAAGATGAATATGTAAAAGAGTTCTGCCGTTATGGTTAGAAACTGCTTTCCATTCTGTAATGGCTTCTTCGCCACGGTCATCAACAGTACGGTAGGTTTTGATTGGGTCAGGACGATAAATAGGTCTGTTAATGACACCTTCACCCTCATAAACGCCTTCACAAATTGCCATATATTCCTTATAGATTTTTCCGTTTAACACACCTGCAACAAATCTGTTAAGTGCACAGACAACAACACCTGAAGTGCCACGGTCAAGACGACCGATTGAACGGAATACAGCGGATTTCCCCTGACCTTCAAGGTGATATGCCACAGCATTTGCAACGGTGTCACCTTGATGATTGTGTGATGGGTGCAAAGGTAGTCCTGCAGGTTTGTCGATAATGAGAATGTCGTCATCCTCATATAAAACCCTGAGTTTATAGTCAAGTGGTGGCACAGCAACAAGCTTTTCTTCCTTATCGGCGGGAACGGTGATTGAAAGAATGTCACCAGATTTCAGAAAATCCACAGTTCTTGTGTGCACGCCGTTAAGCATAATGCCCTCGGGGTCATGCTTTAGCTTCGGAATAAGCCGAGCAGAAACCTTTGCCCTGTTTCGCAAAAACTCAAGGACTTGCTTGCCATCATAATCTTCTTCAATTGTGAAATCTATGCGTCGTTTTGTGTTCATAAGACTTCACCTTTCGTACTTTTTCTATTGTATTATATCATAAGACAATGATATAAACAATATTCGGTTAGACAAATTTGAATTTGTCGGGATAAATGCAAAGTGCAAAGTATCGGGTCTGCGACGCGATTATATATCTTACCAATATGGTAGGTTGTAGGGGCGATTCACGAATCGCCCGAATTAGATTATCAGGAAATTTAGAACGGTCGCTTCGTGAAGCGACCCTACATTGTTTGATGGTCGATTTTAGTAATACATCAAATTGAAAAGAGTTCAACAAACCCCAATTTTGCTGTAATTTTTCAAGTTCTACCAATATTAGATTTTTATTTCTTGCCTAAAAATTGCCGTTGTGCTACAATTTTTATGAAAGGAAGATTGCAATGGCAAATTACGAACTATCTAACAGAATATATGAATTAAGAATACAAAAAGGATTGTCACAAAAAGAACTTGGTGCAATTCTTGGCGTTTCCAATAAAGCGGTTTCAAAGTGGGAAACAGGTACGGCAATTCCAAAAACGGAAACACTTATAAAGCTTGCAGAGTTTTTTGGAGTTTCAACGGAAGAGTTTCTGAATTCTGCATGCAAAGATGAAAACATAAAAGATAGAGTTAATTATAAAACATCTGTAAATGTCGCACCAAAATCCCCAAAAGAAATAAACAAATATTTTTTAAAAGTATCTATTGTGTTCGAGGTAATTTTAACAATTAGTGCCTTTCTGCCAATGGTGGCACTGGGCATTATTGAAATGTTTGCTTTTTCATTTGATACTGTATATGTAACACTGATATTAGGAATGTTGATTTGTACTTTCGCCTATATCAAACTTGGAAAACATTTAACTGAAAAATCAAGGTTAGTTGGAGATTTTAATAAACATAGCCTTTTATATTATGCTGTTCCAAATAGTACAGTAGCTTTTATTTCTATGATTTCAACCACTTTTCTGCATTTAGAAGAAAATCATATTGTTTCATATTTGACGGGGAAGGGGTTGTCTACATTAGCTTCTTTTATAGCAACAGCTTTGTCAATTGTTGTTATGGTTGTTCTCATGAATGTTTCTATAGAGAAAGACTTTGGAAAAAGAAGAAAAGCACTTAAAACAATAGCGATAATTGCAACAATATCTTCCTTAGCAGGATATATTCTTGAAGGTTTTACCGATTATATGGAGTTTGGAATATATAACGGAATGACACCTATGGAGGATTTTCTGTTTCTTTGCATTGATATTGCAATTGTATGGTTGATATATTCAATAAAAGAAAGCAATCCTAAAAGAGAAAAAATTGCATTTGTGATTTTGCCAATCATAAGTATGTGGGGACCAATAATATTAAAAATATTCGCTAAAGTAATTCGATATATATAATAAAATAAAAAGCTCGGTTTTGACACCGAGCTTTTTGTTATGTGAATTTATCTTATTTTGCCAATGCGCCCACTTCAAGCATAAATCCGCCGAGCTGTGCGCCGAATTCAGGTCCGCCTTCCATGATAAGACGACCTGCTTTTGTTGCCTCAAGCATATCGTCAGTACCTAAAAGAGTACCGAGTGCTGAATCAAGACAGTCAAAACGAAGTGTGAAGAAAGGCATTGCTCTCTTGTATTCGCCACGACCTGCTCTTGACTTACCTGCTTTAATACGGATGAAAGCAGAAACTTCAGGATGACCGTCAACTGCAAATGCATAAACACGGTCGGGGCTCTTTGATGTCCAATCCTTGATTTCTGTATGACCCATTTTGTTAAGCTGACTGATACCGCTTGAAAGGAGATAGAAGAAGCACTTAACCATAAGAGTTTTTGTTTCTTCATCCTTTGGAGGCTCGGTAGCACCTGTAAGCTCTGAAAGCTTAAGAAGTGTCATAAGTAAAGCTGTGAAAGCACCAAAATTCTTAATAATGCCTTTAAATTTTGGAAGCTTGAGCATATTGCCCTTGAAAAAGGCATTCATTGTTTCAATGTCTTTGAATTCAAGCTCAACATCAGGAGATTCGTGAATAGCGTTAAGCTTTGTTTCCCACTCTCCCTCTGTGATGACGAAATGTGTTGAATATTTGCCACCTTCTGCTTCAGGGTCAATTGCACTAATCTGTAAAACAGTAGTGAGTTTGTCAAACTTAGCCTTGAGAGATGGAACATCAGTAGCAATAACTTTCAAAAGCGGCAATGCAGCATTGAAAAATATTTTTGATGCATAAAGTTCATTTTGTTCGTGCATTAAAAAATCATCTCTTTTCTTAAACAAACAAAGAAAGGCAATCAGAGTTGAACCAAATACGGTTTTTGGCAAAGATTACTATCCTCTGTTAATTTGTAATTGTATGACAGTTATGTAAACAAAAAATTTGCCAAAAACTGCCTTGCACCGTAAATGCTTGGAGTTTAGATGAATTTTTGCTTTTGAGACCGCAGGCTTGCCGACGCAAGTCAAGGGTGAAAAAGTGAAAATTAGCTAAAGAACTGCATTTTCGGCGTGTTTGGTTTGACTCTGGTTGACTTTAAACTTCGTCGTCCCAGTTGTCGTCTTCTTCAAAGTCAGCCTGCATCATTTCGCGAACTGCTGAAATAATACCGTTAGCGTCAATGCCGGCATCTGACATAATGTCTTCCTGAAGACCAATCATTGCAAAGCTCTTATGACCAAGCATCTTGAATGCACAGCCCTTACCGTACTGTGCCATAACTTCAGCAACCGCTGAACCAAGACCGCCTGTTACGAGATGGTCTTCAACAGTGATAATTCTTCTTGTGTCAGAAATTGCTTTCTGGATTGCTTCAACGTCGATTGGGCTGATAGTGTGCATATTAAGAACACGAACACTAAGTCCATCTGCATTCTTAAGGAATTCAGCAGCCTGCTTTGCCTGGAATACGCAAGAGCCACAAGCGATAACTGTGATGTCTGTACCTTCGCAGATTTCAACTGCTTTACCAACTTCAAAGCCGTAGTCCATATTCTCATAAAGAACACGGTCAAAGCCACGGTTAATACGAATGTAATATGGTCCAAAGTTATCATAAGCTGCATTAACTGCATTTGCAGTTTCAAAACCGTCAGCGGGAACGATAACTGTTAAGTTTGGCATTGCTCTTGTAATTGCAAGGTCAGTAATAGCGTGGTGAGTTGAACCTGCCTGACCGAATGAAGTACCTGAATGTGTAGCGATAATCTTAACATTAACATTCTGATAGCAAACATCTGTGTGAAGCTGGTCGCAAGCACGCATTGATGTGAATGCTGAGAAGCCTGAAAGGAATGGAATCATTCCTGTCTTTGCAAGACCTGCAGCAACACCGAACATATCCTGCTCTGCGATACCAACATTGATAACTCTTTCAGGGCAAACCTTTAAAACATCACCCAATTTTGTAGATTTTGCAAGGTCAGCTGTAATAGCTACAACCTTTGGGTCTCTTAAAATAATATCAGCAAGTGCCTTACCGTAAATTTCAGCTGTAGAAAGTGCAGTCTGGTCAACTGCTGTATAAACAAATCCGCCTGCCATAATTATTTACCCTCCTTTTCTGCTCTTGCAACACGCGCTGCATAATCTTCGTCAAGCTCTTTGTTGAACTTTTCAAAGAGTGCATCGTCGATTGCACCGTAGTGCCATGTGTAGTCGCCTTCGATTGACTTAATGCCTGCACCCTTCTTTGTATCCATAAGAATACAAGTAGGTGCCTGAGGCTCTTTAGCTCTCTCAATTGCAACATCAATAGCGTCACAAAGCTCACCGATATTATTACCGTCAACAACGATTGTGTTAAAGCCGAATGCTGTCATCTTGTCAGCAAGTGGTTCAAGCTTCATAACATCTTCTGTGTTACCGTCAATCATATTGTGGTTTCTGTCGATGAATACGATGCAGTTAGAAAGGTTGTAATGGTTGATTGTCATAAAGCCTTCCCAGCATGAGCCCTCGTCAAGCTCGCCGTCACCTGTTACAACATATGTAAGGAAATCTTTGTTCTGAAGTCTTGCTCCGAGAGCAGTACCTGCCGCGATTGAAGGACCGTGACCTAAAGAACCTGTTGAAGCGTCAACGCCAACAACCTTGTTTGAGTCAAGGTGCATACCGCATTTTGAACCTGAAAGGTTAAAGGATTTGAGCATTTCCATAGGATTGAAGCCCTTGTCGCAAAGAACAGGAGCATAAGCTATTGCTGCGTGACCTTTTGAAAGAATAAATCTGTCACGGTCGTCCCATTGGGGCTCTTCAACCTTAATGTTAAGATATTTGTGATAAAGAACTGTGAGAAGGTCCATAACACTCATACCGCCACCGAAGTGTCCGCTACCTGCCCAGACTGTTGTCTGAACGCAGAGTTTACGGAGTTCGAGGGCTTTCTTTTCGAGTGCAAGCCATTCTGCTTTTGATAAATTAGCCATAATAATTTCCCTCCATGAAATTTTATTAGAAGCGAAGTCCACACTTCGCTAAAAATTACTTAATTAACCCTTGAGCTCGGGATGATTTTTTGCAACTACTGAGAATGCATCTTCAGCAATTTCAATTGACTTCTTGATATCTTCTTCAGTAAGTGATGCGTTAATGAAATGGTTGTGGTGAGATGTGATGAACAAACCGCGGTTTACACATTCTGCAACCCATTCCTGATGAAGCATAAGGTTGTCATCGTTTGCTATTCTCAAATAGAAGAGTGCGGGCTCACCTGAAACTCTTAAATCAAAGCCGTGCTCGGCACCTGCCGCTTTAAAACCCTCGGTAACCATTTTACCAAGTCTGCGGAACATTGTTGGTGTGTCAAGAGCCTTCATCTTGTTGATACACGCAATACAAGCCGCAAAGGGAACACCGCTCATCCAGTATGAGCCTGTGTATGTAATGCCTGAAACAGTTGATTTCATATGCTCGCCACCGCAGAGTGCTGACATATTGTAGCCGTTTGCAAGTGCTTTACAGAAGCAGATAAGGTCTGCCTTGAAGCCATAGTAATGGTCAGAACCTGCAAGGTCAAGACGGAAGCCTGCGCGAACATCGTCAATAATAAGAACTACACCGTGGTCGTCACACCATTTGCGAACTGACTGCCAATATTCCTTTGAAGCAACCTCGTTATCCTTGAAGTTACCGTGGTCATAGGGCTGTGCAATAAGACCTGCAATATCGCCATTGTTATCGTCATAAGCCTTTTGAAGTGCGTCAAGGTCAAACCAAGGGCAGATAATATTGTTAGCTACATCTTCAGGAGTGATGCCCGGATAGTCAATTTTCTGTGCCCATGGGAAATCGCCGTGATAATAATATTTCAAGAAAATAATCTTTTTCTTATGTGTATGAGCACGAGCCGCCATTGTTGCAAGAGTTGTTGTGTCTGAACCGTTCTTGCAGAAGAATGCCCAGTCAGCAGAAGCTACTGTATCAACAAGTGTTTCAGCACATTCAACCATAACCTTTGCAGGAGCAGTTGTGCAGTTGCCGAGCTTTAACTGTGCAAGAGCAGCGGCGTCAACATCAGGGTCGTTATACCCTAAAACATTAGGACCATACGCACACATATAGTCAATGTATTTATTGCCGTCAACGTCCCAGAAGTATGAGCCCTGTGCTTTTTCGGAGAATGAGGGCCATCTGTTAACAGGAATCCACTGACCTTCAGCGGGGCCCAAATGGCCGTAGATACCTGATGGAATAACCTTTGTGGCACGCTGGAACATCTCACGGCTTTTTGTGGTATCGTATGTTGGGAATTTACTCATTTTAGTGTCCTCCTTATGCCAAGTAGAGTGCAACTCTGTCAAGAATACGGTTTACATTGTCAACCATTGAGATAAGACCGCGAATAACAATGTTGCCGTTACCCACATGGTCAATAGAGTTAACTGTACCTGCGAAAAGAGCATTTGCAAGCTCAATATCGCAGAATTCCATAATTGCACGAGGCTTGTCAGATGCCTGCTTGATTGTAATTAAGTGATTGTCTTTAACGCGGATAGTTGCATAAACTGTATCCTTAATGCCAATCTGAATATCACCGTCAGCAATGTTTGATGCACTGAATTTACCGATAGCGTCCTGGTTGCCAATCTGAGAAATGGCAACTGAAACGGTATAGAAGGTGCAAAGAGTGTTAAGACAGAAGAAATCAGCATCTTTAAGTGCCTCTTCAGATGGTCTCATAACCTCTGTAAGTCTGTCGGTAAGAGCTGTGAATGTCTTTAAAAGGAAATTTATTTTTGTAAGACCCTTTGTAGGAATAGGTGTTACTTTTCCGTCAATAATTCCATTGAATTTCTCGCAGGATGAAACAGGGATTTTAATATCACAGTTACCAACACCGTCTTCCATACGGCAACCGTTTTTAGAGAAGGTGAGTGTTGCCGCGGGACCGTCCTTAACATCGAAGGCGAGGGAAATGGGATTTTCAAGGTCTTTAAGAATATCTTTTGCTTTATCGTCAAGCTCGCAAAGATTTTCCAATGTACCCAATACAGCGTACATATTGATATACGCCAAAGTTCTTTGGTCAGTCATAGCTGAAACCTCCTTTGGAATTTACTATACATTATAAGAATAGCAAATTTTATGGGTAAAATCAAGAAAATTTATGGTAAAATTAACAATTTGTTAGTGATTTTTTGAAATGGATATGATATAATATCTCTAAATATAATGGGTTGGCTCGTGTGTAATTAAGCTTACTCAACATTTCTACAAAAAATGTCAATCTTCAAATATATGTGAAAGGACAAAACACAATGTCATTGTTCAAAAAATTGTTCGGTGATTATTCTTCACGCGAGGTTAAAAGAATAATCCCCATACAGAAAAGGGTTTTAGCCCTTGAAGAAGAATTTAAGGCTCTTACAGATGCCGAGCTTCAGGCAAAAACTCCCGAATTCAAAGAAAGACTTAAAAACGGCGAAACTCTTGACGATATTCTGCCCGAGGCATTTGCCGCTTGCCGTGAGGCTTCGGCGCGTGTACTTAATATGCGCCATTTCCCCGTACAGATTATCGGCGGTATTGTTCTTCATCAGGGCAGAATTGCCGAAATGAGAACAGGTGAGGGTAAAACTCTTGTTGCAACGCTCCCTGCATATCTTAATGCACTTACGGGCAAGGGTGTTCACATTGTTACAGTTAACGATTACCTTGCACGCCGTGACTCTGAATGGATGGGCAAGCTTTATCGCTTTATGGGTCTTA
>CAZTLU010000004.1:10459-39556 GCA_964614605.1 uncultured Eubacteriales bacterium | reverse complement strand
GGTCGATTTTAGTAATACATCAAATTGAAAAGAGTTCAACAAACCCCAATTTATCTACGCTCAAATAATGAAAAGCATCTTGTTTGTGAATTGGTTTTTGTGATATAATGCAGTCGGTGATAATTATGTCAGATAAATTTAACTGGGCAATACTCGGTTGCGGTAATATTGCAAACGATTTTGCACGCGAAATGATTAAAATGGGTGGCAAAATCTATTCGGTAGCTAACCGTACACACGCAAAAGCCGTTGAATTTGCAGAAAAATACGGCATAGAAAAGGTCTATGAAAATATTGACGAAATTTTTTCTGATAAAAATGTGGATATCGTTTATATCGCCACGCCTCATAACAAGCATATTGAGTATATTCTAAAAGCACTTGAAAACGGCAAGCATGTGCTTTGCGAAAAGGCAATCACTTTGAATTCAGCAGAATTGGAACAAGCCGTTGAGCTTGCAGAAAAAAACAAACTCATTTTAGCCGAGGCAATGACAATTTACAATATGCCACTTTATGCCGAGCTTGAAAAGCTTATCAATTCGGGTGAATTAGGTGAATTCCGTTTAGCCCAAGTGAATTTTGGCAGTTTTAAAGAGTACGATATGACAAATCGATTTTTCAATATGGATTTGGCAGGCGGTGCACTTCTTGATATCGGCGTTTATGCACTTTCCCTTGTGAGAATGTTCATGGACACAAAGAATTCTGAAATCCATTCGCAAGTAAAATTTGCCCCAACAGGTGCTGACGAGCAATCAAGCATAATCATTGAAAATGAGAAAGAGCAAATGGCAAGTGTGACACTTTCACTCCACGCAAAGCAACCCAAAAGAGCGACAATTTGTTATGATAATGCTTATATAGAAATCTTTGAGTACCCAAGAGCCGATAAGGCAACAATTACTTATACCGATGACGGTCACACCGAAGAAATCACGGCAGGCAAACTTGAAAATGCCCTCTGCTATGAAATCGAAAATATGGAACACGCCGTAGCCAACGGCAAAAACACAATGAAGCTCGATTACACAATCGATGTAATGAATGTTATGACAAAATTACGCAACGATTGGAATATGAAATATCCGGAAGAAAAATAATTAACGGCGAGGATTTTCTTCGCCGTTAGTTTTGCATTTATATAATTTTAATCCCAAACCCATCACCTAATGTACCGCCATTCAAGATATACTCAACACCTTTTTTCTGCATATCGGTATTTTGTGGTAGTTTTTCCGTACAACCGTAACTGCCTGTTTTTTTCTTATTTTTAAGCATAACTTTGTTCTTATATCTCACACTGAAAAGCCATCTGTAAGCAGATGCGGGGTCTTCGCGACTGCTTATAACATCCCATAATTCAGGAAATTTAAGAATGTTACTGCCCTCGGGCATAAAGTCTTTGTTGGTAGGGTACAAAAGCCAACTGTGACACATAAATTTGTTGTCGGGGTATTCGGGGAAATACTCTCTTATAAACTCTTGTGCCATAATAAAAGATTTTTCGCAAGCGTCAAAATCCAATTTTTCACCGCGACAAATATGCACATTCCAAATTTTGTCGCCAAATTTAAGTTCAACGCCGTTTTTCTTATATGAATTCGGCATATAATAAAACATTTTCTGGTATTGAAGTCTGCCAATTTTAAAAATGTTCATATTCATGTGGTGCATAATCCAGTTAAGCTCGTTAAGTCCCGTGCTGTGAAGATTATCACGACAATCGTCAATCCATATTTTAATATCATTCATAGTGTCAAAAAAGATTTCGTCGCTTATTCCTTTTTCTGCATATCTGTCTTTAACTATAGGTAAAAAAGAATAAACAAGGCAAAGCTTTGTAAAATCGTCTTTTTTAAGGTGGATTTCCCAACGGCTTTTGTAGCAGAATTTAAGATAACGCGAAATTTTATTTTCGTGAATTTTTATGTAATTTTCAATTTCTTCCTGTAATTTTTCATCAGGATAAATTTTCAAAAATATTTTTTTTGAACGTTCAAAATCAATCATAATAATTCTCCTGTATTTTATTGAGTTTATTCTATCACATCGACAAGAAAAATTAAACAGTAATTTTTGAAAAACCTCGGGTAACAATAATAGTGCGAGGTGATATGAAATGAGTAAGTCAAAAAAGAATAAGGTTGAAAACAACAATCAGAAAACTCCCACAAACAATCAGTTCTCAAACCAGAAGAACGGTCCTGAAATGAAGGACGATAAAAATCAGGGCAATAAATAAAGAAAATCCCGAGGTAACACTCGGGATTCTTTATGTCAAAAAACAACCTGAATTTATGTGAAAATTGACAGTTTAAATAAAATTTATATTTTTATATAATTATATTATAAAGAACAAATGAGGTGATTCAATGAAAATACAGTTTCTCGGTGCCGCTCATGAAGTAACGGGCTCTTGCACGCTTATTACCGCCTGTGGCAAGAGAATTCTTGTGGATTGCGGAATGGAGCAGGGCGCAGATATTTATGAAAACTGTGATTTGCCCGTAGCTCCCAATACAATAGATTGCGTGTTTTTAACTCACGCGCATATTGACCATTCGGGTAAAATTCCGTTCCTTACTGCAAACGGCTATGATGCCCCGATTTATACCACGCTTGCCACAAGCAAACTGTGTTCGATTATGCTTATGGACTCCGCTCATATTCAGGAGTTCGAGGCGGAATGGCGTAATCGTAAGGCAAGAAGAACGGGCGACGCACCATATACACCTCTTTACACCTCTGATGATGTCGCGGCAACCCTTAAAATGTTCAATCCCTGTGATTATAATAAGGAATATGAATTTTTTGAGGGCGTAAAGGCAAAATTTATTGATGCAGGTCATCTTTTGGGCTCTGCAAGCATTGAGCTTACAATCACCGAAAATGGAGTTACAAAAACTCTTCTTTTTTCGGGGGATTTGGGCAATGTAAACAGACCTTTAATCCGCGACCCTCAAAAGCCCGAAAAAGCGGATTTTGTGGTAATCGAGTCTACATACGGCAACCGACTTCACGGTGAGCGACCCGATTATGTTGCTCAACTGACACGCATTATTCAAACCACCTTTGACCGTGGTGGTAATGTGGTTGTGCCTTGCTTTGCAGTGGGCAGAACACAGGAAATGCTTTATCTTATCCGCAAAATCAAAGAGGACGGACTTATTAAAAATCACGCGAACTTTCCCGTGTGGGTTGATAGTCCCTTGGCAGTTGAGGCAACCGAAATTTATTCGGGCGGACTGACCGATTATTATGACGAAGAAACTCTTGCACTTTTAAATGAGGGTAAAAATCCCATTCTTTTTAACGGACTCAACCTTTCAATCACAAGTGAAGAATCACGAATGATAAACGAAGATACCACGCCCAAGGTTATACTTTCTGCTTCGGGTATGTGCGAGGCGGGTCGAATTCGCCACCACTTAAAGCATAATTTATGGCGCGAGGATAGTACAATTTTATTTGTAGGTTATCAGGCAGAGGGCACAATCGGTGCAAAGCTTTTAGACGGTGCCCCCACAGTAAAGCTCTTTGGCGAAGAGATTTCTGTGCGTGCCCATATTGCACAGATGGACGGCATAAGCGGTCACGCTGACCATGATATGCTTCTTGATTGGCTTAAAAATATTAGTCCCACACCCGAAACCGTGTTTGTAAATCACGGCAATGACGAGGTTTGCGACCTGTTCGCCGAGGATGTTAAAAATGAATTGGGTTGCAAGGCTATTGCACCCTATAATGCGGCAGAATATGATTTGCTTACGGGTGAGTGCTTGTATGGGGGCAATCGCGAAAAAATCAAACGCACCAAGCCTCTTGCTCAAAAAGCCAACGCGGCGTTCCAGCGACTTCTCATGGCGGGCAAGCGTCTGCTTATGGTTATCGAGCATAACCGCGGCGGTGCCAATAAGGATTTGGCAAAATTCACCGACCAGATTAATGCTCTTGCTGATAAATGGGACCGCTGAAAATTTCAAATCTGTTATTTAATATGGAAATCATTTAGCCTCCCTCAGTCTCACTATGTTCGACAGCTCCCTCGTCAGAGGGAGCCGCTTTTTTATAACTCATTTAAAATTTGTTTTATCTCATTTTTCTTTGCAAGCTCTGCCGAAAATGCCGTTGCCGATGCGGCGGCAACCGATAATTTTAATGCATATTCATAATCACCGTTCTGAATATACCCGGCAATAAATCCTGCCACCATTGAGTCACCGCAACCTACGGAATTCACAAGCTGACCCTTTACCGCACTTGCAATATGCACATTGACATTTTCGTCTATGAACACCGCGCCGTCACCGCCACGGGACACAAGTACATTTTTTGCACCCATTTTCTGTAATTCTTTGCCCTTTGCGATTATCGTTTCGGTGTCGTTCATTTCTTCGCCGAAGATTTCACCTAATTCATGATGATTGGGCTTTATTAAAAATGGTTTATAAGAAAGTGTGTTCAAAAGTGATTGCCCGCTTGTATCAACGACAATTTTAATATCTTTATTTTGCAGTTTTTCCATTATTTTTGAGTATATATCACGCGGTAGCGAAGAAGGAATACTCCCTGCAAGCACAAGAAAATCACCATCGTGCAAGGCTTCAAGCTTTTTCATAAGCTCGTCAGTTTTATCTTCGGGAATTTTCGGCCCGTCCGTGTTTATATCAAGCTCTTTGCCGCTTCGGATTTTAACATTTATTCGGGTGTAACCGCTTGGGAGCTCAACAAAATCGCTCTGAATTCCGTCAGCGTTCATAAGACGCACAAGCTCGTTGCCCGAAAAACCGCCCACAAAACCCAAGGCAGTTGAGGGTACATCCAATTCCTTTAAAACGGCAGAAACATTTATGCCCTTGCCACCGTAGTATATTTTTTCACTTTCTGCACGATTAATATCGTCTGCTGAAAGATTTTTCACATTCAAAATATAATCAAGTGCAGGATTAAAAGTAATTGTGTAAATCATTATAATTATCTCCCTTAATTGCCTTCCCCTTGAGGGGAAGGTGGCAATGCGTAGCATTGACGGATGAGGTGTTTTCTAAAATTTTATCACACATTATTCAAAAATTAAAGCCCGACAATGAATATCAGGCTCTAAATCTTATTTATAATCTTTTCCTATTAAATATCTCCACGCGGCAACATATTTTGCGGCGGCGTGGGGATTTTTACCCTTAACATACAAGAAATGGTCGCCGTCAACAAACATTACAGATTCTACCGAAACATTGAGAACCAATTTGAGCTTTTCAACGGGGAATGTAATTGTTTCGTTCTCGTTAAGCACAAGCTCGAATCTGTCCTTATAAAGACGAAGAATTGCATCGTTTGAAAGCTCAACCTTTTTGCGCTTGACGAGAGTATAAATCATCTGGTCTTTTTCTTCAAAAATCAACTCGCCGTCGGATGAATTTAAAACCATTTCTTTCCATAAGGGCTTCTGCCATTTATCCCAATCAAGAACATTGTCAAACAAAAGCTCTTTTTGGCTTTGATGGAAAAATCCGTCCTGACCGAATTCAACCTGATATCCGCAATCGCAGGTAAGATAATTACCCTTTGAATGAAGTGTGCCGACCTGTTTGCAATGGGGGCAGATAAAGAGGATTCTTTCAATATGCTCGGCAAGATTTTTGCCCTTGTAATAGCGAAGGCGTTTTCTCTGTTCTTCAAAAGCGTTTACATAAATATCGCGCTTAATAATTTCGTTTACCTCTTCTGCGGTCATTTCGCGGAGTTGTTCAGGTGAATATTCATTAACAACCTTGCCGTGAATTCTGCCCTTGCGAAGTCCCGTGCCCCATCTTGGAGTATGGAAAAATCCGCCTTTTACACGGTAGGTGATGAGAGCAACACCCAAATCCTTGACAAGCTGACCCGTTCTCGGTGAGAAAAATCCCGTTTCACCGTTGGGGGTAATTGTACCCTCGGCATAAAGACCTAACGGCACGCCCTCTGCGGCACTGGCTTTCATATCATTTATGAGCACTGACGGGGGATTATCCCTGCCTTTTACAATCCAACCCAACATGGTTTTTAGGAAAAACTTAACCCAAGGATTAAATATTACGTGGTCGCCCATAACAAATCTTACATATTTCTTTAATGAACATATGGCATAGATAGGGTCAAGAGCATCAGAATGGTTAGAAATAACTATAAAATTCTTATGCTTTGGTTTGTATCTTTTCACCTTTGCATGAGCAATAAGAAGAACTATTCTGAAGCCGATAATCCTTGCAAAATGCAGACTCGCTTTATTAAATAAAGTTTTTAATTTCAATTTTTCACATCCTTGAAAGAGTATGCTTTTAAACATATCTAAATATAGAATAAAGAAAATCTTAATAATTGTCAAGCCGATTGAACATAATGTGTAAAATCTGTCTATAAAAAACTGAAAATACACCTTATTGCATTTTATCGTCATATTTTATATAATTGTACTCGGAAGTGATTTTATGAATGGGAATTATTATTCCTTAAATGAATATCTTAAAAATACCTTTGGCGAAAAGGTGTATAAGCTGTCGCTTGATTTAGGGCTCACTTGCCCCAACCGTGACGGCACGCTGGATTCGAGAGGTTGTATTTTCTGCCATAACGGTTCGTCACATTTTGCCGAGTGCGGAGAAGATATAAATATTCAGCTAGAAAATGCAAAAAAGCGTATTCAAAGCAAAACCGACGCTAAAAAATTCATTGCATATTTTCAAAGCTATACCAATACCTATGCACCTGCGGAATATTTAGAAAAAATTTTTACCGAAGTAATAAACCGTGACGATATTGTGGCAATGTCAATCGGCACACGACCCGATTGTTTGCCTACGGATATTCTCAATTTGCTTGAAAGCCTGAACAAAATCAAACCTGTATGGGTTGAGTTAGGCTTGCAGACCTCAAACGAGAAATCAGCGGAATATATCCGCCGTTGCTACCCGAATTCCGTATACGAAAATGCGGTCAAAGAATTGAAAAAATGCGGAATAACCGTAATAACTCACATAATAATCGGTTTGCCCAACGAAACCAAAGAAGACATATTCAATACCGTGGATTTCGCAGTTGATTGCGGAACTGACGGAGTAAAATTACAGCTTTTGCATATTTTAAAGGATACCGATTTGTATGAGGACTATAAAAAAGGACTTGTAAAGCCCTTAAGTCTTGACGAATATATTGATATACTGTTCGGTTGTCTTGAAAGAATTCCGCAGAATATCATAATACATCGCATAACAGGTGATGCACCGAAAAAATACCTTGTTGAGCCCCAATGGAGTGCCGACAAGAAAACCGTACTCAATACAATAAACCGTGAAATGAAAAACAGAAATATTGTTCAAGGAGGACTTTTAAAATGACATGGAATTTCAGCCTGCCCGTAAAAATCTATTTTGGCACAGATAAAATCAACGAGTTGCCCGAAATTATAAATGAATTTGGTTACAAAAGGGGAGTGCTCGTGTGCTCAAACACACTTCGTAAAAACGGCACCGCCGATAAAATTATAGAAAACTGTAACGGCGTGATTGTTGATGTGTTCAGCGATATCCGCCCCAACCCCACAACCGATAATGTTAACGAATGTGTAAAGGTTCTGCGCGAAAATAATGCGGATTTCGCCGTTGCATTGGGTGGCGGCTCACCAATGGATTGTTGCAAGGCGGCTTGCGCCATTGCAAAGGGAACAGATATGATTGAAAGCTACCACACAGGCGGAAAGCCCATTAACGCTGACGAGGTTATTCCCATGCTAGCCGTTGCAACAACAAGCGGTACGGGCAGTGAAATCACAAATATTTCGGTGCTTACCGATTTGAATAAGAATGTAAAATCTACAATGAATGACCCGCTGATGTATCCAAAAGCCGCAATAGTTGACCCTCGTTTAACTTTAAGCGTACCACCCAAGGTTACCGCTTCAACAGGACTTGATGTGCTTGCTCACGCACTTGAAAGCTTTTGGAGTGTTCTTCATCAGCCAATTTGCGAGGCTTGTGCAGTTTACGCAATAAGGCTTGTTTTCAATTGGCTCTATAAAGCCTATTGCGAGCCCGAAAATCTTGAAGCCCGCGAAAAAATGGCAGAGGCATCAATTATTGCAGGTGTGGCATTTTCAAATCCCAGAACAGCGGGCAGTCACGCTTGCTCATTTCCATTAACCAACCTTTACGGCATACCCCACGGTGAAGCCTGCGCAATGACTCTCGACTATTTCACAAGATTTAATGCAGAAGCCGAAAATGGCAGGCTCAACGACTTCGCCCGTGATTGCGGATTTTCTGATGCCTACCAAATGGCAGATGCCATAACAGAACTCAAAAAGAAAATGGGTATGGCAATGACTCTTACCGAAATCGGCGTTAAAACCGAAAAAGAAATAGAAACTCTTACTAAAATGAGTATGACACCACTTATGGAGAGAAATATTATTTCTCTGTCATATAATGACATCAAAAATATGTATCTCAATATGAGATAACAATAAGTAGGGCGGGGGCTTGCTCCCGCCGTAATGTAGGGCGCTTCACAAAGCGCCTGTTTTTATTTTTCGCACAAAGCCTCAAATATAAATCGAGTTGCAAAAATTACACCTTTAATAAACGCGTTTTTTTCTGAAACTCTACCCATTGCACATACTGCTCTGTCATATTCTTCAAGCTCAACTTTAAGTTCTTCGCTGAGCTTTGAACGAAATTGATTGTCGCACCGTGTCAGTTCTTTTATTATATCTTTTTCCTGAGCATTTCGCTCAACAGCTTGCTCTATCATATAATCGTACCATAAATTTTCTAATATTTTTTTCATAACTACCTCCAAAAAAATATATGATTGCACTTGAATATAACATAGATTTTTAAGGATGTTGAAATTTGGCAGGATTTATGGCATAATAAACTAATTTAGAAAGTCCGCCCCATCTTTGAGGGGGCAGTCATTTTCGTGAGAAAATGACTGGGGGAGTGAGAATAACGGACAGACAAGGATGTCTGTCCCTACGCTCCCTCCGTCAACGCTTGCGCGTTGCCACCTCCCTCGGCGAGGGAGGGTGATAAGATAATATTTAAAAGGAGGTGGGCAGAATATGGCATATTCAGAACTCATCAAAAATTTTGAGCGAATTCGCGGATATATGAAGGATTTTTATGTCTACGGCTTTAAAACCCGTGAAGAGTATGACGGCAAATCTGCCCGCTCTTACGATAACGAAAAACGCAGAATTGAAAACTATCTCGGTGACTATATGGGATTTCACCGAAATACCGAGGGCAAAAATGTGTTCCTCTCAATCGATAGCAGAAATTCTGCCCGTAATCCTCTTTACAAAGCCTTAAAAGCCAAAAGCTTCACAAATGGTGATATAACCCTGCATTTTATTCTGTTTGATATTCTGAATTCCCCCGAAATCGCGTTAACCCTTGCAGAAATAACCGAAAAAATTGACTTGTATATGCAGAATTTCACAGAGCCTATGTCTTTCGACGAGTCAACGGTACGCAAAAAACTGAAAGAATATTGCGAATTAGGGCTAATCAAAGCCGAAAAACAGGGCAAGCAAATGCTTTACCGCCGTGCAGAAGATACGGACCTCACTTCTTGGGCAGATGCACTTGAGTTTTATTCCGAGGCAGGCGGTTGCGGAGTAATAGGCAATTTCTTGCTTGACAAAACCGAAAATAATAATGAATATTTTTCATTCAAGCATCATTACATCACCCACGCACTTGACAGCGAAATTGTAGCAACGCTTTTCTCTGCGATTACCCGCCGTCAGTTTACCGATATTACATACTATTCGTCGAAAAAGAACAAAGAAAACATTGTCACCGTGGCACCTCTTAAAATTTATGTGAGCGTGCAAAACGGCAGGCAATATCTGATTGCCTATGTGCCAAGCACCCGCGGGGTTAAAGCATTCCGCCTTGATTTTGTAAGGAATGTAAAGGCAGGGGAAGAAGCCCCTAATTATGACGATTACCTCATAGCCTTTGACGAAATCAAAAAGCATATGTGGGGCGTGTCAATCGGCAACATCCGCCGTCTTGAGCATATTGAATTTACGGTTAAATTCGGCAAAACCGAAGAGCATATTTATCACCGACTCGAACGCGAAAAGCGTTGTGGTGAGGTTGTGCGTCTTGACGAGCACACCGCACTTTTCTATGCCGATGTTTATGATTCCTTTGAGCTTTGCCCGTGGATTAGAAGCTTTATTTGCCGAATTACAAGGTTTAGCTGCTCAAACCGTTTGCTTGAAAACCGTTTTAAGCAGGATTTGCAGAATATGTATAAAACCTATGGTATAGGGGGTGAGGAGTAATGCTTTTTCACGAGATTTACGGCTCGTACTATAATGCGGTGGCAAAAATCCTTGACTATGCGGTAAAAGATGACCTTACCCAACAAAAAATGAAAGAAATCTGTGACGAAAAAGCCTTTTCTGAAAGTTTTCTTGAGATTATCCCCGCACTTAAAGAAGAAAAATGGAAGCTGATTACAAAAGACCTTAAAACTCCTCTTGAAAATTCACCCACAATGCCGCTGACCGAACTTCAATTGCGTTGGTTAAAAGCGATTTCACTTGATAAGCGAATCCGCCTTTTCAATGTGAATACGGATTTCTTAAAGGATGTTGAACCGCTTTTCAACCCCGAGGACTATGTTATTTTCGATAAGTATTCCGATGGTGACCCTTACGAAGACGAAAACTACATAAAGATTTTCCGTGCTATGCTTTTTTCAATAAAACACAAGCAGAAAATTGCCGTTGAGTATTCAAGCAAAAAGGGAAATAACCGCAGAATAATCTGCGTTCCCGTGGGGCTTGAATACAGCGAAAAGGACGACAAATTCAGAGTTCTTCTTCACGATTGCAAATTTGCAAGTGTTCTTAATGTATCGGGAATAAAAAATATTGAAATACTCTGTAACGCAAATGTTTTTCAGTTGACAAAGCCCGAAAGACACGAAAAATTCTTTATTGCTGAGCTTACTGACGAGCGAAACGCACTTGAAAGAGTAATGCTCCACTTCGCCCATTTCAAAAAAGAGGCAGAGAGGATTGACAAAACCCATTATCTTCTCAAAATCTACTATGATGAATCCGACGAAACAGAGCTTGTTATTCGCGTATTATCCTTTGGCCCATTCTTAAAAGTCACCGAGCCACAGAATTTTGTAAATTTAATAAAAGAAAGACTTATAAGACAAAAAAGTTGCGAGCTCAAATGAGAGTTCGCAACTTTTTTTCCGTGATAATTGAAAATATTTCCAATATACTCTTAATTGCAAGGTTGCTTTCGAATCTTAAAAAGGAGTGAATGAAATGTTAGAATTACGCGGAAAATACAACACCGCTATTGTTTATACAGATATAATTGAAGAGACCGCCGTAGGTCAGATTATCGAGCTTTGCAATCAGGAGTTCGTAAAGGGCTGTAAAATCAGAATTATGCCCGACGTTCACGCAGGTGCAGGGTGCGTAATCGGCTTTACCGCAGATTTGGGCGAAATGGTTATTCCAAACATCGTTGGCGTTGACATCGGTTGCGGAATGCTCACCGTTGAGCTTGGCAAAGTGGATATTGATTATGAAGCACTTGATAATTTAATCCGTGAAAAAGTACCAAGCGGTAAAAATGTTCACGAGGGCAGACAGGTTCGTTTCCCCGATTTGCAGACCCTTAAATGCTACCGTAATTTAAAGGACACAAAGCGACTTGAAAGAAGTATCGGTACTCTCGGTGGTGGTAACCACTTTATTGAGGTTGACAAGGATGTCGAGGATAATAAATATCTCGTAATTCACACGGGTAGCCGAAATCTTGGCAAGCAGGTAGCCGAGCATTATCAGAAAATGGCTTATGATATCTTGCGTGGTGCCGACAAGCTTTTTGAGGAGCAGGAAAAGCTCATTGCCGAGTATAAGGCCGCCCACAGAAAAAAGGAAATCGAGGGCGCAATTAAAGAACTTAAAAAGAATTTCAAGGCAAAATGGACCGATGTTCCAAAGGATTTGTGCTATCTTACGGGCGAATACCGTGAAATGTATCTTCACGATATGAAAATTTGTCAGGAATTCGCAACAAAGAACCGTTTGCAGATTGCCGAAACAATTCTCACAGGACTTTTTGGCAAAGCTTTATCAGATTTCTCGCATTTTGAAACAATTCATAATTATATTGACCACGAGAGCAATACAGTCCGCAAGGGTGCGGTTTCGGCAAAGGCGGGCGAGAAATTGCTTATCCCCATAAATATGCGTGACGGCAGTTTAATCTGCATCGGTAAGGGCAATGAGGAATGGAATTGCTCCGCACCCCACGGCGCAGGCCGTCTTTTCAGCCGCGGCAGTGCAAAAGAAAACTTCACTCTTGAGGAGTTTGAAAAGTCTATGGAGGGCATATTCACAACCTCCGTGAGCACCGATACCCTCGACGAAAGCCCTATGGCATACAAAAATATGGAGGACATCGTCAACAATATCACCCCCACCGCAGAGATAATTAAAAGAATTACACCGACCTACAATTTCAAAGCAGGGGAGTAAAATAAAATGCTGAATGCAGAGTGCAGAATGCAGAATTAAGGGTCGCGGGTGTCCGGTGGACACCTCTGCGAAGCAGAAGCGATGTCTGAGCCGGCAGGCGAGTACCTGCGACGCAGATTTGTATATCTAATTAAATTGGTGCATTGTATGGGACAAGGTGAGCGTCATCCCGTGGAAGTTAATCTGAATTTAATTCAGACACAGAAACTGTGTAGGGGCAGTTCACGAACTGCCCGTTAGTGAAGATATAACTAATTGCGGACGCTTCGTGAAGCGTCCCTACAAGGTGGGGTAACAAATAAAAAGGAGATGGAATCAAATTGAATTTTTTCATAAAGATTTTTCAAAAAATATTTAAAAGAAAATCAAAAAAATATTATTCTCCCTTGCAATATGAAAAAAAGCCTTTACCTCCTTGGGAAGAAATTGTTGAAAAATGCTACGGAGAAGAAGTAAGCAATATTTGCGAATATACTGTTGAAAAAGTGATTTATACAAAGGCAAAAGACTTTCGTGCGGTAATATATAAAAAGAAGGATATGTATTTTATCATTTGTGAACGACTTTATGCTTGGGGTGAGGAAGACGAATATGAAATAAATGAATATTTGTCAGGTAAGGGCTTACCGGGATATTGGTTCCCCATAGACAA
The DNA here is from genome assembly GCA_964614605.1 of uncultured Eubacteriales bacterium. GTDB lineage: Bacteria > Bacillota > Clostridia > Oscillospirales > Acutalibacteraceae > Fimenecus. The sequence continues at coordinate 26,339 of CAZTLU010000004.1, read as the reverse complement.
CGGTGTATCAGTTTTTGATAGTGTTGAAACGGCAGAAAAAGAGGTTTTTTCAATGTCACAGTTTAAAATGTAGGGCAGGGGCAAGTTCTCGCCGAGAAAAATCAGGAGTAATTATTATGGATAAAGATAAAGAAATCATGAAAAAAGCAAGAGAGTTAGAAAAAACATTGCAATCAATCCCCGATTGGTATTGGCGAAGTCTGCACGATGCTGAAATCACAAGGTTTGAAACCGAAGAAAATCTTCAGGATTACAAAAATGACCGTCACAACAGATTTTCAATATATCTTGATACCTCAAATGCATTGGGTGATAGAAGAGTAAAGGAAATTCATTTTTACAATTATAAATTTATCAATCCTTCATACACAAACTTCGACGGCATTACAAACTGTTGGTGGCTTGACGACAATCTCACACGAAATGAAAACGGTATTTACAGATTTAAAATATTTTTTGATGAAATGACACTCGATTTTACATTCAAACAGATTGAGGTTGTGAGAAATGAAAAAATGAGGTGGTAATTATTAAGCCCGAAAAGCTTCTCGCTCAAATTTCAAGAGAATTTCTTAAAAAACATAATGTAGTAAAATACCGAAACAAAAGAATTGAAGATATGAATGATTCTCAAATTATTACAGCTTGTCATTGGTGGTATGAAGAACAAGACTTGAATGACGAGTGGTGGAGGTTTAGGCAAAAGTCAGAAGCAGAATATAATTATTGTGAGTATTTGCAAGAATTTATTGAAGACGGTTTGTGCACAGATATACAAATGATTGCAAATGAATATATAAAATCTACCACCTTGCCTGACCGCCATATCGACAAAGAACAAGCACTTGATTGTTGTTGTAATTGTAAATTTAAGATGTACTGATTAAGGCTTCTCCTTGAGGAGAAGCTGTCACGAAGTGACTGATGAGGTGTAGGATACGAAGTATCCATTGAACATTCCACCTCATCCGCCTCGTTCCTCGGCACCTTCCCCTCAAGGGGAAGGCTATTTTTATGCTACAAAATCAAAAAATTCTAAAAAAATTAAAATTAGCAACACATTGTTAACAAATATGTGATATAATGTTCACATAATAGAGAAAATTTGCCGATTGAGGTGTTAATTTTGAAAAAGATTGCAGGGTTTATTGTAGACAAGCATAAATTTATATTGGCTGTTATGCTGGTTATTTGCGCCTTTTGTGCCGCACTTATTCCAAAGGTAGAAATCAATACGGATATGACAAAATATCTGCCCGATGATTCTTCTATGAGTCAGGGCCTTGATATTATGCTTGACGAATTTGAAACCACTACCACATCAACAATCCGTGTAATGTTTAAGGATTTAAGTGCGGCAGAGATAAATCTTTTCCGTCAGCAGCTTGAAAATATCCCGAATGTTGACAGCGTAGCTTATGTTGAAGACAGCGAAGATTACAATAAAGACGGCTATACCAAATTTGTTGTAAATACTTCTTTTAACTATGGCACTGCTGAAGAATTAGCAATTGAAGAAACCATTGAAAAGCAGTTTTCTGCTTATGATATGGAATATATGAACGATAATACAAGCAGTATGGAAATGCCGTGGCTTATGATTGCAGTTGCCATTGCAATTCTGCTGATAATTCTCTTTATTATGAGTGGCTCCTGGTTTGAACCCATACTCTTTATGGTAACAATCGGCGTCGCAATTGTAATCAATATGGGCTCAAACCTTGCTCTTGGTACGGTTTCGCAGATTACAATGTCAATTGCCGCGATTTTACAGCTTGTTCTTTCAATGGACTACTCAATTATCCTTGCAAACCGTTATCGTCAGGAAAAAGAAAACTATGACGATATTGAAGATGCAATGAAAGCTGCTTGGCGCAATGCATTTTCGTCAGTTACAAGCAGCGGTATGACAACGGTTATCGGTCTTATTGTGCTTGTGTTTATGAGCTTTAAAATCGGTACGGATTTAGGACTTGTGCTTGCAAAAGGCGTGCTTTTGAGTATGATTTGCGTGCTCACGGTTCTTCCTGCACTTCTTCTTATCTTTGACGAAAAAATTGAAGATACCGAGAAAAAAGAACTTCATATACCTATGGGCTTGGTTGCAAAGGGTCAGTTCAAGCTTCGCAAAGTAATTGCAATTTTCTTTGTTGTGCTTTTTGCAGGCTCATATATTTTGCAGGGCTATACACAGATTGCTTATTCTCTTTCACCCGAAGACCCCATTGCCGAGGTTTTCACACCCTCAAACCCGATTGTTGTGCTTTATAACAATGCCGACGAAGACCGCATTGCCGGTATGACGGCAGAGCTTGAAGAAAATGAAAATGTCAAGAGCGTTATGAGCTATTCAACCACTCTGGGTCAGGAATTCACCTCACAGGGTATGGTTGATATGATTGACAATATGGGTGTGGCAATGAGCATCGACCCCTCGCTTCTCGATATTATTTATTATAGCTATTATTCGGGCGATAAGCTGATTTCAATGACAATTCCCCAGCTTTTCGACTTTATCTCAAATGAGATTATCCCCAACCCGATGTTCTCAGATTTCATTACTGACGAAATGAAAAACAGTATTGATGATATGGGTAAATTTGCCGACTCAGAAGCCCTCACAACTCCGAAAACTGCAGAGGAGCTTGCAGAAGTTTTCGATATGAATGCCGATGACCTTAAAAAGATTTTCGTTCTTTATTACAGTAAATATCAGGGTGCAGATTACGGAACAATGACAATGTCCGTATTTGCCGATTTCGTGGTAAACGAGGTTGCAAAAAATCCGCAGTATGCCGCAATGTTTGATGCTGAAACAAAGTCACAGTTATCAACGCTTATCACCTTTACCGACAAAGAAACTGTGCTTGAAAAACGCGATTATAACAATATGGCATCTGTTCTTGGCTATTCTGCCGACGATATTTTGTTGCTTTATGCTTATCACAGTGAATATCTTGAAAATCCCGAAGCAGTTAATTATGAGGATGTAATTGCAAAATATGTAGCGTGGAAGATGATTACTCCTAATCATCAGATGTCAATTTATCAGCTTGTAAACTTTGTTGCAGATAACAAAGCTACTTTCAGTTCAATGATGGATGCCGAGCAGTTGTCACAGATTGAAATGGGTCAAAAGGTAATTGACGGTACGGTTAAGGGCACTGCATACACTCCCGAAGAGCTTGCAAAGATTACGGGAATGCCCGCCTCCCAGCTTCGTCAGCTTTATCTTCTCTATATCAGTGAGCACGGCGATACAAGTAATTGGAAAATGTCGGTTCAGCGCTTTGTTCATTTTGTAGAAAGCGATGTGCTCACAAATGAAGATTATGCAGGCTATTTTGATGAAGAATCCACCTCAATGCTGACAACTGCAATTCCTGTGATTGACGCGGTGGCATCGGGCAAGGCATATACTGCCGCAGAAATTTCAACACTTCTTGCAGGACTTACGGACGAGCTTGACAGTAACGCGATTGAAATGCTTTATCTTTACAATACAAGTATGAAAGAGAGCAATCCCGAATGGACACTCACTATTCAAGAGATGTTCGGTTATCTTTCAGAGGATATGGTCAACGACCCCAGATTTTCAGCTTTCCTCGATGAAGATTTAAAGGCAGAAATCAACGATATGAAATCACAGCTTGACGAGGGTATAAGTCAGCTTTTAGGTGAAAATCATTCACTTATGATGATTGAAACCTCATTACCCGTTGAGTCAGAAGAAACTACTCTGTTTATGGATAGCCTCACAGAGCTTTGCGATGCAAAACTCGAAAACCGTGTGTATTTCATAGGCAATACTCCTATGAATTACGAAATGGAGCAAAGCTTTGACCAAGAACTTTTGCTCATAACTGTACTTACTGCAGTTTCAATATTTGTGGTTGTTCTTATAACATTCCGTTCAATCTGGGTACCGCTTATTCTTGTTTTGCTTGTTCAGTGCGGTGTTTATATCACAATGTCCGTCAACTGCCTTATGGGCTACAGCATTTTCTATCTTGCATTGCTTGTTGTACAATGTATTTTGATGGGCGCTACAATTGACTATGGCATTCTCTATACAAACTACTACCGCGAAAACCGCAAAACGATGGATGTTAAAGAGGCTCTCGCAGCAGCTTATAACGGCTCAATACATACAATTCTCACATCGGGACTCATTATTGTTATTGTAACAGGAGTAATCGGCTTCAGTCCCGTTGACCCAACAATCGCACAGATTTGTCAGACAATCTCAATCGGTTCACTTTCGGCAATATTACTTATTTTGTTCGTATTGCCCGGACTTTTAGCCGCATTTGATAAACTGGTTGTGAGAAAGAAGAAAGAAAAAACTAAATAAAAAAGTATGGCGTGGGCTTGCTCCCACCGAATAAACAAAAGCACCTTTCGTTTAAACTCGAAAGGTGCTTTTATCATATGATTTCAAATTTAGTTGTTACAATGTTCTCCGCAGTTATGTCCTTCGCCGTGCTCGTGGTCGTGATGATTGCACTTCACATCGGGGTTGTACTCAAGCTTACCAACAAGGTAAGAAATTACCGCCTTGTTGCAATCTCCCTTGACTCCGCCGAACCATTTAATTCCTGATTCGTTCAATGCATTTTGTGCACCGCCGCCGATACCACCGCAAATCAGCACATCAACTCCGTTTTCTTTCAGAAATGTTGCCAATGCACCGTGACCGCTACCATTTGTATTTACAATGTTCATACTACGGCTTTCATCATTCTCAACCTCATAGATTTTGAATTTTTCGGTGTGACCGAAATGCTGAAAAACCTGCTCATTTTCATAAGTTACTGCAATTTTCACTTGTTTACGCCTCACATAACACTGTTAAAATACTGTTTGTGTTTACTTTTATATTATTTTTGAATTCGCCGTCATAAACGGTTTTGAGCTTAAGCTCTTGAGTGGACTCAATAACCTTCATCTTTTCAAACTCACCGTCAAGGGCGATTTCTGTATCCTCGCCCTCATTCACAATTACCGTAACAGTTTTATTATCGGGAGTTAAGAAACTGAAAATGTTGAGTTCATTTTTCTCGTCGGGAAAAAATCCGTTGTCAAGACAAACCGAGCCCACGGGTATGTATTTTGAGAAGTGTGCAAAACCGTAATATCGCTCTGCTGTGTACCATTCTTCAAAATTGTTTGTAGCCGTGATGGTAGCGTCAGAATAATCATTGCCGTCTTCTTTGATTGAAAACTGATTTACAGCCACCCACGAGGTCCAACTTTCAGCCCCCGCATATATTAAATCCTGACCGATAATTCTCGCCGTAATCAATGCACCTTTAAAATTCTTTGTATGGCTTTTGTTAGGGAGCTCACACCACTCGCTCATATCAAATCGTAGCTCGGGGTGGGGGAGCACCAATTGATTTTTAAAATCAACACGCATCTGCATATTATTGTCATCGTGGTATGAATGATAGGCGAAAATCGGCATAACACTCATAACCAATTCGTCTTTTGAAAGCAATTCAAGGTATTCAGGGGTAAGACCCATCATTTCGCCGCTTTCGGGGCCGTAGAGCTTCACATCCATTCCGCGCTTGATGATTTCTTCTGCAAAAATGTGCATTACCTCTGCCATTTCTTCGGGCTCATAGTGACAGCCCTCCTGCCACACATAAGAGCCGCCCCATTTCCATTGAGGCTCGTTTATGGGACTCACATATTTTACGGGGAAGCCCTCGTCAATAAGCCTTTGGGTTGCAGTTAAGAAATAATCTGCAAATTTTCTGTAATTAGCCTTTGGCAGATTGCAGGTGTGATATAAAAGACTGCCGGAGGCCTGTCCCGTTGAGGTCTGGGACCAGTGGGGTGAATTTGCAAATACAATCAGAGTGTCAATGTTGCCTTTATCAAGACATTTTCTCATTACGTCTTTAGCCGTCTTGTCAAGAGAATAATCCCAATAGCCCTCTTGCGTCTCGCGGTCGAAAACGAACATACTCTCTGTTCTGCGCCAAGGATTTTTCACACGGTAATTGCCCTCGTCAGTGCCACCGCCAATGTTGTAGCGGTAAATATTGAGTTTGAGTCCCGTGTCGCCGTATAAAAGCTCGGCAATTTCGTCTTGCACCTTTTCGTCCTTGCAGTAATGACTCCACCAGCAAGCCGAAGTGCCCCAACCCTTTAAGACTTGTAATTTTTCAGCGTTTTTAAGATTTATTTTCATATTTTTCACCAATCCCGTTTGGCTTTCCTATTTTATTAAATCCTTAATTACTTCCCCTGCGATTATAAGTCCCGCTGTGCTTGGCACAAATGAAATGCTTGCGGGTGTTCTTTCTCCGTCATTATGAGGGATTTCTGTCGAATAAAGCACTTTTAGTTTTTTCACATTTCTTGCCTTTAACTCCCTGCGCATAACTCTGCAAAGGGGACAAGTATCGGTTTTGTAAATATCCGTAATTTTAAACGCCGTGGGGTCAAGCTTGTTGCCCGTACCCATTGATGCAATCATCGGAATACCCAATTCCTGTGACTTAACCGCCAAATCAATTTTTGCGGTCACATTATCAATGGCATCAATTATATAATCATATTGAGCAAGGTTAAACTCGTCTGCATTTTCGGGCAGATACATTTTTACAATTGGTGTTACTTCACATTCGGGATTGATATCGAGGATTCTCTCTTTTGCCACATCAGCCTTGTTCTTACCAATGGTGGAATGAAGTGCATAAAGCTGACGGTTGATATTGGTGATGTCAACTGTGTCCTTGTCAACAACTGTCATTCTGCCTACACCGCAACGCGCCAAAGCCTCGGTAACGTAAGAGCCCACGCCGCCGAGCCCGAAGATAATAATATTTGCGTTTTTGAGTTTTTCAAGTGCGTCAGCACCGATAAGTCTTTCAGTTCTTGAAAATTTCATAAAATCACCGTTTTAGCAACGCCTTGCGTTGTAATGAAGTAAATCCTTGCGGATTTATGAAGTATCCTACGGATATGAAGTAGCTTTGCTATGAAGTATGCCTACGGCATATGAAAGGATTTACTTTACTTCATATTTACGATAGTAAATACTTCATAATCGTTAGATTACTTCATATTGCGTAGCAATACTTCACTCTAATTCAATTATACACTATTGAAAATTTTTCGGCAATAGTGTATAATTCATTTTTGGAATAAAATATACTTAATATAAGGATGAGTTAAATGAAACTTGGTATTGTTGGACTTCCCAATGTAGGTAAAAGCACACTTTTCAATGCAATCACAAACGCGGGCGCACAGTCTGCAAACTACGCGTTCTGCACTATCGAACCCAATGTAGGCGTGGTGGCTGTACCCGATTACAGAATTGACAAGCTTGCTGAAATGTATAACCCTGCAAAGATTACTCCTGCAACAATCGAATTCGTTGACATTGCAGGTCTTGTAAAGGGCGCATCAAAGGGTGAGGGACTTGGCAACAAATTCCTTTCACATATTCGTGAGGTTGACGCAATTATTCATGTTGTGCGTTGCTTTGAGAATGACGATATTATTCATGTTGAGGGCAGTATTGACCCACAGCGTGACATTGAAACAATCAATCTTGAGTTGATTCTCTCTGACATCGAATTGCTTGACAGAAGAATTGACCGTAGCACAAAGGCTCTCAAGGGTGATAAGTCACTTCAAAAAGAGGTTGATTTCTTAAACCGTCTCCGCGGTGAATTGGAAAATGGTATCAATGCAAGAGCGGTTGAAATGGACGAAGAAGAACGCGAAATTATGAGCACAGTTGCACTTCTTTCTTCAAAGCCCGTAATCTATGCCTGCAATATGAGTGAAGAGGATTTCGCGAACAATATCCGCGACAATGCGCGCTATAATGCAGTTTGTGAGCTTGCAAAGGCAGAGGGAGCAGAAACACTTCCCATTTGCGCAGAGCTCGAAGCACAGATTGCCGAGCTTGACAAGGAAGAAAAAGAAATGTTCCTTGCAGACTTAGGTATTGAGCAGGGCGGTCTTGATTTACTTATTCAGCGTTCATATAACTTGCTTGGTCTTATTTCATATCTCACCGCTGGTCAGCCCGAGGTTCGCGCATGGACAATCAAAAAGGGCACAAAAGCACCACAGGCGGCAGGTAAAATCCATACGGACTTTGAACGCGGATTCATTCGTGCAGAGGTAATTCATTTCGACGACCTTATGGCAAACGGCACAATGCAGGCAGCCAAAGAAAAAGGTTTAGTCCGTTCCGAAGGCAAAGAATATGTTATGAAAGACGGAGACATCGTTCTCTTCCGTTTTAATGTGTAATTAAATGCAAAATGTAAAGTGATAAGTGCAAAACGAAGGGTCTGCGACGCTGATTATAAAGAATTTTGCACTTTGCATTTTGCACTTTGCATTTAATATGCGCTTGTAGCTCAGTTGGATAGAGCGTCAGACTCCGACTCTGAAGGTCGCTGGTTCGAATCCAGTCAGGCGCGCCAAAAACTCCAAATCGTAAGATTTGGAGTTTTTAACTGTTGACAAATAATATTTATAGTGATATAATACGTTACATTCACAGTTTAAAGCTTTTAAGCACTAAAGCGAATTTCACACAAGAGGCGATACAAAATGGCACCAAGAAAAGGTAATTTAATGAGCGTGCGTCACGACATAAAGGTTCTTGACGCAACAATCCGTGACGGCGGACTTTGTAACAATTTTGAATTTTCAGACGAGTTCGTTCGCGAGCTTTATAAAACAAATATAAAATGCGGCGTTGACTATATGGAGTTTGGATACCGCGCAAGCCGTAATCTTTTTAATGAGGCAGATTTCGGTAAATGGAAATTCTGTAAGGAAGAAGATATCCGCGCAATCGTGGGCGATAATGTGTCCGATATGAAAATTGCCGTTATGGCAGATGTGGGCAGATGCGATTATAAAACCGACTTCTTACCGAAAAAGGATAGCGTGATTGATATGGTGCGTGTGGCTTGCTATATTCATCAGATGCCCGCCGCCGTTGAAATGATTAACTATTTTCACGATTTAGGCTACGAAACCACCTGCAATATTATGGCTATTTCACAGGCAAGCTTTTTCCAGATTGACGAAGCTCTTGCAATGCTTTGCGAAAGTAAGGTTGATGTAATTTATCTTGTTGACAGCTACGGCTCACTTTACCCCGAAAACGCGGCAGTTCTTGTCAAAAAATATCTTGAATATGCCGAGCCTGCGGGCAAGATTGTAGGCTTCCACGGCCATAATAACCAGAACCTTGCTTTTGCAAATACAATTGAAACATTGTCCTATGGAGCATCTTATGTTGATGCAACTGCAATGGCAATGGGTCGCGGCGCGGGTAACTGTGCAATGGAATTGATGCTTGGATTCCTCAAAAATCCCAAATACAGCATCTATGCACTGCTCGAATTTATTGAAAAATATATGATTCCTCTCAAAAAACAGGGCGTTGTTTGGGGCTTTGATTTGCAGTATATGTTCACAGGTCAGCTTAACCGTCATCCGAGAGAAGCTATGACATTTACCGAGAAAAAACGCAATGACTACACCGAATTCTATAAAGAATTGCTTGATAACTTTTAATTCTTTTTGGCATATTTTCCGTAATACTGCGTTGTGACCTCTCGAAATATCAGCATATTCCTTCGATGTCATGCCTTGTCTTACGAAAAATCTGTTCAAAAATATTTTCGTTATATGTCATTGGGTTTGTAATGCTTTTGAATTGATTGACAATTTTTAATTAAATAAGTACGGCGGGGTCAAGTCTTGACCCCGCCGCTTTTTGTCTGTCATTCTGAGCGTAGCAAAGAATCTCAAACATATTCAAAATTTTCTTTTCCTGCGCCCAATTCAAAATGGTATTTTACAATGCCCAAGTCAACCTTTGAGTAAAATCCGCCTGTTTCTTCTGCTCTGACTTTATTGTTATCAAGCAAATGAAAACAGAATTTCTGCTGATTTGTGGCAGTTGGGGCAAGCATTGCCGCCTGAACACCGTCCATAAACCATACGGGCATATCACCGTGAAATCTGCAAAGAGAGTCAATAAACTTATTTTTGTGAGGCTTACCGTTATTTTCACCGTAACCTACTGAAATTACACATACAAGCTTTTCGCCCTTGCCTACCTTGTATTTTGCTTTGCGCTTGCTGAATGTAAGTGCTACCCAACAGGTATTAAGACCCAGCATCTGTGCTTTGAGCACAATGCGCTCGCCGTAATATCCTGCTTTTTCCTGCAAATCGGCACTCTTTTCACCTATAAGGGCAATGTAATTTTGTACTCCCGAAAAACTGCCGTAATGAGCAAGTCCGCCTGTGAATGCCTCGGGCTCGTCAGTGATAAGCTGAATGTTTAATCCGCTCTCACGGTTACAGGCTTCAACTTCAGCCATAAGTTCTGCGAGAACCTCGCCCTCGATTTTCTTGTCAGTGTATTGGCGCACAGAATGACGCACTTGCATTGCTTCCATAATATCCATAGTAACACCTCAAAATAATTATTGTCTGTAATATATTTTACTATACTTTTTCTGTAATTGCAAATTATTTTATTTTGCGTAGCAACAGACTTTTATATTTATCATTCCGGGTCAAAGCAAACCAAACTCAATCATTGACAAAAACCGCATAAAATGATATATTTAAATTAAGGTTAGTGGCATTTTAAGGGGAAGAGCCCGTGCACAAACCGAGTACTAATTTTGCTCAGAAAAGAGGTCGTTTTTATGTCTTATTGTGAAAACTGCGGTGCAGAGATGAGCACAAATGCGAATTTTTGCCCTAATTGCGGTGCCACTGCAAATATGAGCAGTGCACAGACACAAAATTTTAATACTAATCAAACATCTGATACTACAAAAACCGTTTTGACAGCTGCCGGAACAGCAGCAGGCGTGTCCCTTTTGAGCAGCCTTCTTCGTAGAAGACGCAGACGATATATGACACCACCTTATGGCGGAATGATGAACGGCGCAGGAATGTATGGTTCCAGAATGTACGGTCCAAGAATGCATGGCCCCAGAGGACGCGGACCTGAAATGCACGGACCGGGCGGCAGAGGCCCCGGAAGAGGCGGCCCCGGCGGTATGGGCGGCCCGGGAGGCAGAAGATAATCTCGGTTGTGTCAATCGGGGAACAGCTTTGTAATTGGCGACTAAGTACGGCGGGGGCTTGCTCCCGCCGGTTTTTATAATCCGCGTCGCAGAGCATAACCTTGCATTAAAAATATTTTTAAATAACTATTGACTTTTTAAACACATTTTGTTATCATATTCAAGCCGCATATTAGGGGGTAGTGTGTCTGTTCGCACTATAAGTGATAATTTCCACCCTCGATAGCGAGTCTATATTTAAGGTAGGTTAGAAAAATGTACGCAATCATTGTTACTGGCGGCAAGCAGTACAAAGTAGCTAACGGCGATGTTGTATTCGTAGAAAAGCTTGACGCTGAAGAGAATGCTGAAATCACTTTTGACAAGGTTCTCGCAGTTGGTTCTGATGACGGTATCACAGTTGGTGCTCCTTATGTTGAAGGCGCAACAGTTGCAGGTAAGGTTCTCAAGAACGGTAAGGGCAAGAAGGTTACTGTATTTACTTACAAGCCCAAGAAGAACGAGAAGCGCAAGAAGGGTCATCGTCAGCCTTACACAAAGGTTGAGATTACCGGTATCAACGCATAATGACAAAAGCGAAATTTCTGTTTTGCAAAGATATAATTGTTTCGTTTGAGTTAAGCGGTCATAGCGGCGCAGGGGAATGTGGCACCGACATTGTGTGCAGTGCAGTTTCTTCGGCAACCTATATGGCGGCAAACACAATTCTTGAAATAATGAAAATCGAGGCAAATGCAGAAGTTACCGACGGGTATTTTAAGTTCGAAATGAATTTAAATGATGCCCAAAAAGCAAAAGTAATTACTGACGGCTTGTATTTACATTTAGGTGAATTAGAAAGTCAGTATCCCAACAACTTGAAACTTGAAAGAGGTGTTTTTGATGCTTAAAATCAACATTCAGTTATTCGCTCATAAAAAAGGTATGGGTTCAACAAAGAACGGCCGTGACTCAGAGTCAAAGCGTCTTGGCGTTAAGAAGGCAGACGGACAGGCAGTTCTTGCAGGTAACATCATTGTTAAGCAGCGCGGAACTCACATCCATCCCGGCAACAATGTAGGTCGCGGTTCTGACGACTCACTCTTTGCTCTCATCGACGGTAAAGTTAAGTTTGAGAGAATGGGTAAGGACAGAAAAAAGGTTAGCGTTTACGCTATCGAGCAGTAATTTCTGTTACAAAAGAAATGGCGGATGCAAAAATCAGCATCCGCTTATTTTTTTCGAGGTAATTTGTATGAAAGAATTCAACAAAAGCCATAAATTAGATTATGTTTGTTATGATATTCGCGGTCCCGTTATGGACGAGGCTATGCGAATGGAGTCAGAGGGTCAGCGAATTTTAAAGCTTAACATTGGCAACCCCGCACCCTTCGGCTTTACCGCGCCCGACGAGGTTATCCGCGATATGATGTATAATCTTCGCGAATGTGAAGGTTATTCCGATTCAAAGGGTGTTTTTTCAGCTCGTAAAGCCATAATGCAGTATTGTCAGATTAAAGGTATTAAGGGCGTTGATATCGGCGATATCTACACAGGAAACGGCGTTAGCGAGCTTATTACAATGTCAATGCAGGGGCTTTTAGATAACGGCGACGAAATCCTTGTTCCTGCACCCGATTATCCTCTCTGGACTGCTTCTGTTACTCTTGCAGGCGGTAAAGCCGTGCACTATATGTGCGACGAGCAAAATGAATGGAATCCCGATATTGACGATATCAAAAAGAAGATTACACCCAATACAAAGGGTATTGTAATTATCAATCCCAATAACCCCACGGGTGCTCTTTACAGTGACGAAATCCTTAAGGAAATCGTTGAAATCGCACGCCAAAATGAGTTGATTTTGTTCGCTGATGAGATTTATGACCGTCTTGTTATGGATGGCAATACTCACACCGCACTTGCGTCTTTGGCTCCTGATGTGCCCTGTGTAAGCTTTAACGGACTTTCAAAGTCTCACCGTGTTGCAGGCTTCCGCGTGGGCTGGATGGTAATCAGCGGTGATAAAGCAAAAATTAAAGGCTATATTGAGGGATTGAATCTTCTTTCTTCAATGCGACTTTGCTCGAATGTACCTGCACAGAGTATTGTTCAGACTGCTCTCGGCGGAATTCAAAGCGTTGACGAGCTTCTTCTTCCCGGCGGAAGAATTTATGAACAGAGAGAATTTATTTATAACGCACTTTGCAATATCGACGGTGTTTCCGTTGTGAAGCCCAAAGCGGCATTCTACATATTCCCCAAGTTCGATGCGAAGAAATTTAATCTTCACGACGACGAAAAGCTTGTCTTTGACTTCCTTAAGGAAAAGAAAATTCTTATTATGCACGGTAAGGGCTTTAATTACCCAACACCCGACCACGCAAGAATTGTCTATCTTCCTCGCCGCAGAATCCTCGGCGAAGCAATGGAAGCACTTGAAGATTTCTTAAAGGATTATAGACAGTAAAATTTTCTGTGAAAATTTTACATCGATATAAATCCCTTGTGGGATTTTCGATATATTCAAAAATTCGATATGTTGCAAGCAACTCGATATGTTCACTTCATGAACGAGGATTTGTATCATATCAAGTTTGAGCGTAGCGAAAACATATCGATTTTGCAGGATGCAAAAATATCGAGCAAGCACAAGCTTGCCTATCGACAAAATATTAAAAAATTACACCACAGGTTCAAATTGAATCTGTGGTGTTTTTATATTTTATTCATTTTCTTCTTTCAAATTTTCCAAAGCAACTCTTACTGCTTCAATAACAAATGCGGTGAAAGTGCAACTTTTACCCTTTATTGCATTTTCAACCTCTTCTATCAAATCATTGGGAAATCTTATACATTTATTTGTTGTGGGTGGAACTGACGGGATTTTAAACTTTTTCATAATATCACCTCTGCAATGTTATTGTATATACAAAAATATTTATTGTATGCATAACAAATGTATTGCAATTTCGGAAAAAGTGTGCTAAAATTAGGAAAAAGTTTGAAAGGACGATAAAAATGAAAAAGAAAATTATAACATTAGCATTGGCAGTTGTAATGTGTTTATCCGTTATGACCTCAGTAACAGCGGCAAGCAATCTTAACAGAGTTGCTTCAACAATCCCCGGAACAGACATTGAGTACAACTATGTTGAGAATGTAACAGTTCAAATTCCAGGTACAGAGGTGACATTTGATTTCGAGGGTGTTGCAGATTTTGTTTTGGTTAATCAGAAATATACATTTAACCTAATGGAACAAGACTCTGAAAGTGGTGAATGGGTATCAACACCTCATAGTTATGATATTCCAGTTTATCACTTTGTGGTTTTTGAAAAAATTGGAAGGGTAACAGTAAATCAAGAGGGAATATGGCTACGTTATAAAGGCAATGACTTGATTGGAGACGGCTATGAGGTATTGTTAAATAAGGGACAAGTTATCCAATGGTCTAGCAGTATGGAACCAAGGACTCCTGGAAGTAGTTTGTTTTATGAATATGAGACAATAATTGGTTTAGATGGTTCCTGCAATAGGGTCATTGATGAAGTGAGCCAACCTGTAGCAAGAGTTGAAATTCAATTTGTAAATCATGATTCTTCTGAAATTTTTTATGAAGATTTTGATGTTAGTCGTTATGGACTTGATAATTGGGAAGAAAAAATTGATATAACCGAATTTGCTATTTATGAAAAATATTCATATTCAATAATCGACGGTGCAAATTCAGTTGTGAATTCTGATGAAAATGCACTCTCAATCAGAGCTGACGGTGATTTTGATAAGTTTACAGGTGTAAAGGTTGACGGCGTGCTTGTTGACAGCAGTAATTATACCGCCACAGAGGGCAGTACAATAATCGAATTTAAGGCAGATTACCTTAAAACTCTTGATGCGGGTGAACATACTGTATCGGTTGTATTCACAGACGGTGAGGCAACAACAAAGTTTGAAATCGAAGAAGATAAGAACATAAACGATAGTACCAACAAAAACGAAAATACAGATAATCTTGTAACAGATGTTGAAATTCCCAACACAGATTATAATACATCAGTTGCGGCGGCGTTTGTTGCAATGGCATTAAGCGGAGTTGCATTGGTTGGATTGAAAAAGAAGAAATAATGTAGTGCGGTGGGAGTTTTTACTCCCGCCGATTTTTATATGCAAATTAAAATAGAATATATGACTTTGTAGGGGCGGTTCACGAACCGCCCGTAATTAGTTACAGAACAAACTACAACGGTCGCTTCGTGAAGCGACCCTACACAAATTGTGTTTCTACATTAGATGTTACGATAGAACATGTATGATTTTGCATTTTGCGTTTTTCACTTTGCACTTATCTCCGTTCCCACATAATAATGCTTCAAAATTTCTTCATAGGTAAACCCTTGCCGTGCCATATAATCTGCACCGTATTGGCTCATTCCCACACCGTGGCCGTATCCGCTAACGGTGAACACGAAATTCCCGTCAGCACATTTTACGGTAAATGTACTGCTCTTAAGCCCGAAAAGTGTTCGGATTTCAGTTCCCTTAAAGGTTTTTTCACCTATAATAATCGTTTTAACCATTCCCGTGTCTGTGTTGGTGATTTCGCCCACATAGTCAGCGGGATTTTCTTGTAATTGGGCATTTTCTTTTTCCATAATTTCCTTGAATTCTTCCGCCGTTACCGTCACCTCCGAACTGTAAGCAGGGGCGAGCTTGTCACCAACGCTGTTAACAGATATAAGATACGGATATTCACCGCCCCAAACATCTGTGGCATTCTCGGTTTGTCCGTTGCT
>CAZTLU010000004.1:0-10359 GCA_964614605.1 uncultured Eubacteriales bacterium | reverse complement strand
GATACGGATATTCACCGCCCCAAACATCTGTGGCATTCTCGGTTTGTCCGTTGCTGATTGAGTGAAAAACTGCGTTGATAGGCTTACCGTCATATTGAATTGTATAATCAATTACCTCGTCAACGCATTTCTCAATTTTTTCGCGGTAGGTGTCATAATTTTCGCCCCATTTTTCTTTTTGCTCGTCCACGGTTAAAAAGCCCTGATGCGTGGCACTGCTGTCGCTTATATCTGCACCGTTTAAGCCCTCGTTTTTGTATTCCTTTGAGTATTCAAGCATCGTGTGTGCCGCCACGGTCTGTGCCTTGATTGCTTCTTCGTGATATGCTGCATTGATTTCTGACGCCACAACACCAATCAGATAATCTCGCAAAGGCATTTCAGTAATATTTTTACTGCTTGCATTCATAACCTTTACAGTGGTAACGGTGACTTCTTCTTCAGGAATTGTGATTTCTTCACCTAAAAATTCCTGCGAAATAACATCTGTTGCCTTCTCCACCGAGCAAAGCGGGCAAAGTATCATCGCAAGGCTTAAGAAAAAGCAAATCATACTGTAACTTTTCATTTTTTATCGCTCCATTTCTGTTACCCTAGTTGACTTTAATCCTTGAATGTATTAAAATATACAATGTATATTTGTTTATTTTGGGAAACTATCAAATTTTTCTGTAAGGAGGTAAAATAATGGCAGAATATATTTCAAGTATCTCCAATGACGCTCTTTCAACTTTATGCGAAGAGCTACGCAAAAATAACCAGATTAATCCTGATTATTACAACCGCTTTGAAGTAAAACGCGGACTTCGTAACTACGACGGCACAGGTGTGCTTGCAGGTCTTACCCGTGTTTGCTCTGTTGAAGGCTATTATATGGACGACGGTGAAAAGGTACCCAAAAACGGTCGTCTTAATTATCGCGGTATCAATATGACTGATATCGTTGCAAATTGTGAAAAAGAAAACCGTTTTGGTTATGAAGAGGTTGTGTGGCTTCTTCTTTTCGGCGCACTCCCCACAAGAGAACAGCTTTCTTGGTTTACCGATTTGCTTGCAGAATGCCGTGAGCTCCCCGAAGATTTTATCGAGGATATGATTATGAAAGCTCCCTCGCCCGATGTTATGAACAAGGCGGCGAGAAGTGTTCTGGCGCTCTATTCTTATGACCCTAATCCCGACGATACTTCACCTGAAAATGTGCTTCGTCAGTGCATTCAGCTTATTGCTCAAATGCCTGTAATCATGACTGCCGCTTATCAGGTTAAGCGCCGTGTTTATGATAAAAAGAGTATGTATATGCACCAGAATAAGAGAGGATTGGGAACTGCCGAGAGCATTCTCCGTTCAATCCGTGCTGACAAACAGTTTACCGACGAAGAGGCAAAGCTTCTGGATATCTGTATGATTATTCACGCAGAGCACGGTGGCGGTAATAACTCAACCTTCACAACACGCTGTATCACATCAAGCGGAACAGATACTTATGCTGCAATCGCTGCGGGTATCGGTTCACTTAAAGGACCGCGTCACGGCGGTGCAAACATTAAGGTTCATAAAATGGTTGAAGATATGAAGCAGAACATTGCCGATATAACCAGCGAGGGTCAGGTTGCCGATTATCTTACAAAAATTATGCAAAGGAAGGCGGGCGACGGTTCGGGTCTTGTTTACGGTATGGGTCACGCAGTTTATACACTTTCAGACCCAAGGGCTGTAATCCTTCGCCGTTATGCTGACGAATTTTCAAAGAAGACAGGCAGAGAAGACGAATTCAGACTTCTTAATCTTATCGAAACTCTTACCCCCGAGCTTTTTGCAAAGTATCGCGGTGATAAAAAGAAAATCTGTGCAAATGTTGACCTTTATTCAGGTCTTGTTTACGACATGCTTGGTATTCCTCGTGACCTTTTCACACCGCTATTTATGGCGGCTCGTATGGCCGGTTGGTCAGCACACCGTATTGAAGAAATCACAAACGGTGGCAGAATTGTCCGCCCTGCTTACAAAAATGTTACTATTCCTCGTGCATATGTACCTATGGACGAGCGAATTATTATGACGGACGGAATTCAGAAAGAATATATTCCTATTGAGGAAAGGTAATCGGTACTATGAAAATAAGAGGAAGTATAGAAAAAATAAATCCCTTGTACTCTCTTTATGCGATTGCAGGTCTTTTATGTGTTGCTGTTCCCTTCAGAACATATCAGCTTTTAAGTCTTGTTGAAAGTGATACGGGATTTTATAAAGAGATTAACTGGTCGGTTTATTTAATGTATGCACTTTGTGCCCTTGCAGTAGTGGTGCCTTATGTGTTAACCTTGCTTGCAAAGAATGTGCCCGAATCCCGCGCAGTTTATGGTAAAAACAAGCTTCTGGCGGCGGCATCCTTTGTGTTCGGTGCAGGCCTTGTGGCAGATGCAGTTACTGCATTTTCAACAATCATTCTAACATATCAAGGCTTTTATACTGCAGAAGCCAGCCTTGTGCCCACAATGCTTCAGGGCGTTTTCGGTATTCTCTCGGCAATCTATATTATAGTTTTCGGCATTTCTTATGTTGATGGCAGAACAACCTATTCAAGATATAAGCTTCTGGCACTTTGCCCGCTTGTGTGGTCAGTTGCAAGGCTTATTATCCGCTTTGTAAAGAAGATTTCTTATGTGAATGTTTCTGACCTTATGCTTGAATTGTTTGCAATTGCATTTATGATGCTTTTCTTCCTTTCCTTTGCAAGAATTTCATCGGGTCTTTCAAACAAAAAGTCGATGCGTTCACTCTGGTCAGCGGGCTTTGCGGCGGCATTCTTCTGCGCGGCGGCAAATCTGCCAAGACTTATTACAATTATCACCGCAAACGGAAATTTACTTCCCCAAGAATATCCATTTGCACTTTGTGATTTAGGATTTGCATTTTTTGCTGTTTGTTACATTGTTAATTCAATGAAATCTGCAGAAAATAATGATGCTCTTGAGCTTTCAGACAAAGCGAATGAGGATATTCCGCCCGTAGCAGACGCAACCTTTATGGGTGATGAAGAGGTTTAATACAGATGTTGTTTCTCAATAATGTCCTTACGGCATTTACACAGGTTGTAATTCTTTTTCTCATAGCAATGGTGGGCTTTGTGTGTCACAAAATCGGCGTGTACACAGAAAAAGCCTCAAGAATGACAACTGATTTGCTTTTTTACATTGTTGCTCCCGCAATCATCATACGCTCGTTTATGAGTATGGAATACAGCCGTGATTCGCTTGAGGGTCTTTTAATGGCATTGCTCGGCGGTGTGGTATTTCATATAGTAGGTATGATTTTTGCCAAGGTTTTCTTTAATAAGGGCGAAAAAGATACGGCTTGTATTTTTAAATATGCCTCCTGTTACGGTAATGTGGGCTATATGGCGTTGCCGCTCGCATTGGCAGTATTGGGCGATGAGGGCGTGTTCTATTGCTCGGCAATTCTCGTGCCCTTTAACATCCTCTCTTTTTCTCATGGCGTAAGCCTTATGCAGAAAAAAGACGAAAACGCAAAATTCAACCTTAAAAAGCTTATAATCAATCCGGGTGTAATCGGTGTAGGAATCGCACTTCCGCTTTTCCTTTTGCAAGTAAAATTGCCCGATGTTATTTATCAACCCATTTCTTATCTTGCAGATTTGAACACACCGCTTGCAATGGTGATGTTCGGCACATATTTAGCCTCTGCCGATTGGAAAACTCTTTTCTCTGACAAGAGAATATGGGGCACGGTGGCACTTAAAATTATAGCAATGCCCCTTATAACTCTTCTTGGACTTAAGCTTTTAGGCTTTGGCGGAACTTTGCTTGTGTCTTGCGTATTGAGTGCCTCTGCACCAACCGCCAGCAATACAGTTATGTTTGCGGCAAAATATGACCGTGACACGGCGCTTGCTTCAAAGGTAACTTCTTTAGTCAGCGTGCTTTCAATTATCACAATGCCTGTGATGATAGCACTTGCCCAGAGCTTGCAATAGGGAAACTGTTTTTGCCGTATAAAATGAAATGAAGTATTGCTACGCAATATGAAGTAAAGTAAATCTAAATACACGCCGTCAGGCGTACTTCATAGCAAGGCTACTTCATATCGTAAGATACTTCATAAATCCGCAAGGATTTACTTCATAATAAAGCAAAGCTTTATATTTAAAGGAGTGATTTTATGAAACTCGTAATTGCAATTATCAACAGTGACGATGCCAATGCCGTAATGAACGGTCTCACAAACGAAGGTTACTCCGCAACAAGACTTTCCACTTCGGGCGGATTTCTGCGTACAGGCAATGTAACTCTTCTTATCGGCGTTGATGATAAAAAGGTTGACGATGTTACAAATATCATCGGCGAGCATAGCAGTCAGCGTAAAAAAATCACCCCTGTAAACACTACATATATAGGAGAATCAATGCTTTCATCAATGCCCGTTGAGGTAACTGTCGGCGGTGCCACAATCTTTGTGCTTGATGTTGAGCAGTTTTATAAGATATGACAAACGAGGCTATGGGAAAACTGAATAAGCTTTATGAGTCGGTACGCAATTCGGTGACGCAGGGGAACTTCCCTCACGGTGTTCTCGTTGAATGTCAGAACGAAAAAGAGGGCGAGGATTTTGCCCGATTTATCGCCAATTGTCTTGTTTGCCGTGGTGACTTTAAGCCCTGCGGTGCGTGTTCCGATTGCTTAAAGGCGCAAAAAAACGGACATCCCGATATTACCGAAACTGACGGTGTAAAGGGCAAAAGCCGTAATTTCACCGTTGATGCAGTCCGCGAAATCCGTGACGACGCATTTATTGTGCCCAACGAGAGCGACCGCAAGATATATATTCTCAAAAACGCACATAATATGAACGAGCAGGCGCAGAATGCAATTCTTAAAATTCTTGAAGAGCCGCCAGCTTATGTGTATTTTATAATCGTTACAAATTCAAAAAGCACTATGCTTGAAACTGTGCTTTCGCGTGTGCAGGTTTATTCCCTTTTGAGTGACGAGGGCGAAATCACCGAAAAAGAAGAAAATGCCGTAAAGGGCTTTGTATCGGCACTTCTCAATGTGAATGAGTCAGCGCTTATGGAGCAGACGGCAGTTTTTCAAAAGAACAATCAATTCGCACGCTCTGTGCTTACATTGCTTTCAGCGGTTTTTCGTGACGCACTTGTGAAAAAGAGCGGATTTGAGCGTGAATTCCGCTTTGAACAAGAGGTGAGAACTCTCGCTAATTCGGTAACGGCTAAAAATCTTATACAGCTTTGTGCCGTATGCGATGAGCTTGTGGAGTCGATTGACCGAAATTGTAATAATAATCTGCTTGTAATTCGTATGTGCTATGAATTCAAGCGAGCTATAGGAAGATAAATAACCTTAATTTAGGAGTAAATATATGATAGAAACTGTTGGAATAAGATTTAAAGAAGGCGGAAAAATCTATGATTTTGACGCTGACGGAATGAAATTCAATAAAGGTGATTACGCCATAGTTGAAACCGTTCGCGGAATGGAATGCGGTCTCGTTGCCAAAGCAAATCACGGCACTAACGAAGACGATATCACAAAACCGCTTAAAAAGGTAATCCGTGCCGCTACTGAAAAGGATATCAAGGATTTGGCTGAGAATAAGGTCAAAGAAAAAGAGGCTTTCAAAATCTGTGAAGAAAAAATTCAGGCTCACGGTCTCCAGATGAACCTTGTTGATGTTGAATACACCTTTGACCGCAGTAAAATCCTTTTCTATTTCACTGCAGACGGCAGAGTGGATTTCAGAGAGCTTGTTAAGGATTTGGCATCAGTTTTCAGAACAAGAATTGAGCTTCGTCAGATTGGTGTGCGTGATGAATCCCGTATGGTTGGCGGATTTGGAATCTGTGGCAGACCCTTCTGCTGTAATACATTTTTAAACGATTTCCAGCCCGTTTCAATCAAAATGGCAAAGGAGCAGGGTCTTTCACTCAATCCCACCAAAATCAGCGGTACCTGCGGCAGACTTATGTGTTGCCTTAAATATGAGCAGGATACTTATGAGCACCTTCTTCGCGTTACCCCCAAGGTTGGCGCAATTGTTGACACTCCTGAAGGTAAGGGTACGGTAATTGACAATAACCTTATTACCGGTATGCTTAAAGTAAGTCTTGACCGCCGTCCCGACGCGGCACCGCTCACTATTCATCGCCATCAGGTGAAGACCTTGAGAGACGGAAAAATCCGCGTTGAAAAGGAAGAACTTGAAGCTTTAAAGGGAATTGAATAATTTAGCACTTGATTTTTAAATTTTATGTGTTACAATGTAATTACATCATTAAAGGGAGGTACATAAATCATGGCATATGTAATTAGTGATGAGTGCATCGCTTGTGGCGCATGCGCAGCAGATTGCCCCGTTGAGGCTATCTCTGAGGGTGACGGCATCTATGTAATCGACGCTGATACTTGTATCGATTGCGGCGCTTGTGCAGACAGCTGTCCTGTTGGAGCTCCTCAGGCTGAATAATTATTATGAAAAAAGTCCCGCCGAATATTCGGCGGGACTTTTTGTTATAAGGTAGGGCGGGGGCTTGCTCCCGCCGTTTCAAAGCGTCTCCTCATTATTATCATATAACTCGTTATTTATTTCGCAAACACCTTTGCCGTTTGCAATTCCCAAAATAATAATGCTGTCACGTTTTAACTTTGGATAAAGAGGTGCAAATTCTGCAATTTTTAATGTTGTCTGTACTTCCTCAACGGTCATTTTCATAGCAATACAAAGGCTAATCAAAGTATTTCTGGACGGATTTCTCGTGCCTGAAAGCACTTGAAAACCAAAAATCTCGCTGATTTCTGCGTCTTTTATTATGTGAGATTTTGTGAGCTTTTTCGCTTTTATGTATTCGCTTAAAAACTGTGAAATTGTCAAATCTACGAAATGTTCTTCGTTTTCTTTTATATATTCTTCAATATTGTTGGACTTTAACAGCTGGTCCATCATTTCGTCAGTAGGTTTTTTAATCATAAAAATTCACTTTCCAAATCTGTTTTTTCATAGTATAATAAATTAAATTAGGTTTTGCAAGGGGATTTCGATTTGATTTCTTTAGATGATATTTTAAAAGAGCAGTATTCTGTAGCAAAAGTTTATAAAAATACAGATGAAAAATCTATAGTATTGCTTCGTCATAATGAACTGAAAAAAGAAATAATATGCCGAAAATTCAAGGGTAGCAGTGAGGTGTATAAAATTCTGCGTGGTATCTCTTTCCCGAATCTTCCGGCGGTTTTTGATGTAATTGAAAACGAAAATCAAATCACAGTTTTTGAAGAATTCATCAGCGGTATTACAATAGCCGATGTGCTCGCCGATGGACTTTATGATGAATGGGGCGTGAAGCATATTGTAAAAGATGTGTGCGATGCTCTTACCGTAATTCATTCTTATGGTATTGTCCACCGCGATATTAAACCTGAAAATATAATGATTACAGAGAATGGCACAGTAAAGCTTATTGATTTTGATGCCGCCCGACTTTTCAAAAACGGACAGTCAAAGGATACAAAAATTATCGGCACTGCAGGTTATGCCGCACCCGAGCAGTTGGGACTTGCCCAAAGTGATGAACGTACCGACATTTTTGCCGTTGGTGTACTTATGAATGTAATGCTCACGGGCGAGCATCCTTCAAAAAAACTTTACAAAGGCAAGCTTACGAAAATAATCGAAAAATGTATTCAGCTCGACCCTAAAAAACGCTACAATTCAGCCGAAGAATTAAAAAAATCCCTATAAAATTTCAAAACCTATGCAACCAGCATAGTACAAAAAGACCACTCTCAATTATAATGATTGAGGGTGGTTGTTTGTTTTATTTATCAGACTTCATCATATCATTAAGTGCATATTCGCAACACTGAACAACTAATTGATTGAATGAGATATTGTTTTGGTCGGCAATAGTCTGTAATCTTTCAATCAGGTCGTCAGGCATACGAATAGTCTTATTTGATTTTTGTTGGTTTTGTATTTCAAACATTCAATCACCTCTACACTATAAATTTTATTGCAAATCGCAATAAAATTATACAAGTAAAATTGCAAGTAAAAATTACTTGCAAAATGTGGGCTAATATGCTAGTATAAAAATAAAAATGAAAGAAGAGGGTTTTTTTATGGGCGACACTTTGAAAAAAATCAAGGAATTTTTATTCCAAAATAAGAAACGAAAAATAATCACCATTTGTTCATTAGTGTTAGCAGTTGTAATATTACTTTCTGCAGTATTGATACCCGCAATATCAAATATGAATAAAAAATTTAAAACAGAAGAAGAAATGTTTTTATATCTTGATGGAGTATGGTCAAGAGATGGGTATTATTATATATTCGAGAAAGACACAATATATGGTTTTTCAACACTTCCATTCTCTTCCTATTTTGAAGAATATTTAAAAACAACTAAGGATTTAACTGCATTAAAAAATATGAGCTATGACCAATGTGTAGCAAATATTAAAAATCTGTTAGCGGCAGAAGAAAACGTTGAGTTTTTACATGAAAAGGGTAGAGTTATAATTGATGATACGCTGACAAGCGAAGTTACTATTAATATTAAAAAGGACCGTGTGGAAGCAGTTTTATATTCGAATGATAGCAGAGATGATGAAGAAACAATTGTTTTGAAGAAACTTTCAGATGAACCTTCTCTTGCGATTGATGAATTTGAGGATGATTTTGAAAACGCAAAGGAAAATGGTATATCCATAAAACAATTTTTGCCTAGTAGTGAGGAATTTGACGAGCATCTTATTAATAGTGATTTGGCTAAATACTTTACAAATGGATGGATTCAGGGTCTATTTCAAGATAGCAAAGAATTAACTATTCAAAACCAATCGGCCATGATAGGTTTTGATATATTATTTGATATTATTTATCAATATATGAAAGATATTCCAGGATTTTCTAAATCTGCCAAAAGTGAAATCTTAACGGAGATTCAAAATGGAGAAGTTAGAACTGCGGCTAAAGGTACTATAATTGATTCCGAATTCAACTTATATGGTGTTATTTTTCATGTGTATTGTAAGCCTTTGAGTTATTTTGTGAATGTGCAAAATACAGGATATGAACAATATACAATAATGATGAAGCCGGGTATAATTAAACTTACAGGAATAGAAACAAGTGAAGATGTTGGTGAAAATGCAAGTGGCAGTTCAAATGATGATCTTAACACTGAAGGTACTACAAATGTAGATCGCAACATAAATACGGATAGTCTTGCAAATTTGGATGATAGTATAAATATCGCTGATAATATGAACTCAGGCAGTAGTACAAACTCAGGTAGTAGTGCAAATTCAGGCGGCAGTGCAAATTCAGGCGGCAGTGCAAATTCAGGCGGCAGTGCAAACTCAGGCGGCAGTGCAAACTCAGGCAGTAGCACAAACTCAGGTAGTAGTGCAAATTCAGGCGGCAGTACAAACTCAGGCGGCAGTACAGTAAGTGACCCTTGTGCGTATGGACACCATTGGGAAGAAGTAACTAAAACAGTTCATCACGATGCGACAGGGCATTACGAAGATGTTTCAAAATCACAAAAAGTCACAAAATATAAATGTGCTGTGTGTTATGAAAAATTTGATAATTTGGATAGCTATTATAACCATTTTGATAATGCACACAAACCAAGTTATCAAGGAGATGGAATTGCAATATTCCGTGAGCAATATACAAAAGTTAACGACTATGAATACTATACGATACAAGAATGGGTTGTCGATAGAGAAGCATATGATGAAACCATAGTAATCGGATATAAATGTAGTATTTGCGGTGAAGAAGACTAATTCTTATATTTTGTATATGTTTTATCCAATATTAAAGGTGATTAAGAATGAATATAATGACAAAAATTTGTTTACTTGGAATGATAATTTCAATAGGAATTTTTATCTTTTCTGGATTTAATATAAGTTTTCTTGTATTATTTGTTATATTTGCATTTGTAAGTACGGCTATTGATGTTTTTACAAAAGTTTTTAGTAATAATAAAAACAGTAATACTCAAAACGATGATAGCAATGATAACAATTTAAAAAATAATCAATAACCTTTTGAAAGACCTTGTTTTCAAGGTCTTTCTTGCATTTTCGACAATATGCATTTATAATATTCTCGGTGATGAAAATGAGTGTGAAAAAATGTTCTCATTGTGGTAAGGATTTGCCCGAGGAGTTGAATTTCTGCCCGTACTGTATGGAACGGACAACCGAGCCTGTCAAGGCTACGGTGCCTGCTGACAAGAAAAAACTCAACAGAAAATCAATAATCATAATGATTATTGCGATTATTCTTGTTTTGCTTTTGGCGGTG
>CAZTLU010000003.1:0-44355 GCA_964614605.1 uncultured Eubacteriales bacterium | reverse complement strand
TGGGAATTTTTGAAGAGCACTCCCCTGCCTGTTGCGGTTTACGGTACGGGCAACGGTGCTGACCGCGTTTTTGAGGAATTCGAGCGGTTGGGAATTGAAGCTTCGTCAGTAGTTGCCAGTGACGGATTTGTGCGAAAGAGGACTTTTCGCGGTTTCGAGGTGAAATCTGTTTCGCAATTAGAAGCTGAACTTGGTGATTTTGTAATTGCTTTAGCTTTTGCAAGTCCTCTGACTGAAGTAATTGAGAATATAAAAAATCTTTCTTTACGGCACAAAGTGGTTATGCCCTCTGTTCCCGTTTATGGTGATAATATTTTTAACAAGGAATTTTTGAAATTGCATCTTAATGAAATTGAAAAGGCATACACTTTGCTTGCCGACGAGCAGTCGAAAAAAGTCTTTGAAAATATAATCCGTTTTCAGATTACGGGCAAATTAAACTACTGCTTTGAATGTGAAACTGATAAGCACGAGGCTTTTGAAATTCTTAATCTTAATAATCACGAGAGTTATCTCGATTTAGGTGCATACCGCGGTGATACGATTGACGAATTTTTGCATTATGTAAACGGATATGAGAAAATTGTGGCGGTTGAGCCCGATTTAAGGACATACAGGAAATTAAAAAATCATTGTGAAGCTTTAGAAAGCTGCGTAACTCTCAACAACGCAATATGGAGTAAAAACTGTGCTCTGCATTTTGACGGAAATAAGGGTCGCGGTGCTTCGACGAAGGCAGATGGCATTGAAATATCAGCAATTTCGGTTGATTGGCTCACCGAAAAACACGGCGAATTCACATACATAAACATTGATGTTGAGGGTGCTGAAAAAGAAATGCTTGAGGGTGCAGAAGCGACATTGAAATCCTGCACACCTAAAATGTGTATGGCAGCATATCACAAAAGTCAGGATATTTTCGCACTCATAAATCAGATTAACGAAATAAATCCTCAATATAAGTTTTATTTGCGGCATCACCCACACATTTCGTTCTGGGACACCAACATTTATTGCATATAGGAGTTTAAAATGAGTATTAAGCTTATAGTTACTGACCTTGACGGTACATTTTTGAACAGTAATCATATAACAATTCCGCAAGAGAATATAGAGGCTTTCAAGCGTGCTCACGATATGGGCATAAAGGTTGCCATTGCCAGCGGAAGAACTAAAATTCTTACCGATTATCTTACCCCGCAATTGCCGTTTTTGGATTATCTTATCACCTCAAACGGTGCGTGCGTTTATGATTTGAAAACCGGCAAAGAGGTTTGCTCAACCCTTGTAAATGCTACACAATCTGTTGCGATTTTCAATATTCTTGATGAATACGGCTTACTTTATGAAATCTATTTTAACGGCGACTGCTATATGAACAGTAAAAGCTATTCAATGTTTAACGCGGATAATGTGGCGCCCCATATTCTTGCACTTTTAAAGAATTTCATTAAAGAGGTGCCCGATTTATCGGCTCTTTTAGGCGACAAGGGAATGGAAAAATTGAACATTCTCACTCTCTCGGCCAAGCAGAGAACTGAAATTGAAGAAAAGCTTTCGCATATTGGTGAATTCTCATTTGCATCGTCTTTCCCGAAGGATGAATGCCGTGACGGAAATCTTGAAATCACCCACGCAAATTCCAACAAGGGCTATGCGGTAAAATGCCTTGCAGAAGCTTTAGGGCTTGACAGTGAAAATGTTATGTGCTTCGGTGACGGCGAAAACGACTGCACAATGCTTGAATTTGCCGACTATTCATTTGCTATGGCAAACGGCAGCGGATACGCGAAAAAGTCTGCTAAATTTGTGGCAGATAGCAATGATGACGGCGGTGTGGCAAAGGCAATTCAAAAATATGTATTCGGTGAGTAATATGGACATTAAACAATTCAAAGGTGCCATTTTTGACCTTGACGGTACGCTTTTTGACTCAATGGGCATCTGGAAAGATGTTGACGAAGCTTTTTTTGCAAAAAGAAATATGACTATGCCTGACGATTATCAGGAAAGCATTAAGGATATGCACTTCAGACCCATGGCGGAATACACAAAAGCGAGATTTAATCTGCCCGACGATATTCACGACATTATGGACGAATGGTGTGAGCTTTGCTTTGAGGAATATGAAAAGAAAGTGCCTTTAAAAAACGGAGTAAAAGAATATCTTGAATACATCAAGAAAATCGGCATAAAAATTGCTTTTGCAACGGCAAACACCACAGAACTCAGTGAGGTTTGTCTTAAAAACAATGGGATTTTTGATTTATTTGATACGGGTGCTTATCTTCACGAAACCTCGAGCAATAAAAACGAGCCCGATATTTTTCTTCTGGCTTGTGAAAGATTGGGGCTCTCCCCTGCTGATTGCATTGTCTTTGAAGATATTCTGCCCGCAATCCGTGCTGCTAAAAAGGGCGGTTTTACAGCCTGCGGAGTGTATGACAGTTTTTCTGAAAAAGACACCGATGAAATCAAGGCAAATGCAGATTTCTATATAAATTCGTTCACAGAATTAATTTAATCACTCTTTACAAACAGCAAAAAAAGTTATATTATATTAACGGTTATAAATTATATTTCATAAATAAAGAAAGAAGAATGATTATGGAAAAGACAGTTTTAGTTGAAACCAGCGCACGCCACGCTCATATTTCAAAAGAGCATCTTGAAATCCTTTTCGGCGAGGGCTATGAGCTCACAAAGAAAAAGGACCTTTCTCAGCCCGGTCAGTATGCTTGTGAAGAAAGAATCGCAGTTATCGGCCCCAAGGGTCAGTTCCCCGGCGTTTCAATTCTTGGTCCTGTAAGACCTGCTACTCAGGTTGAAATTTCTGCTTCTGATGCACGTTCAATCGGCGTTCAGGCAGTTGTAAGAGAATCAGGTGACATTGACGGCACACCCGGTTGCAAGATTGTTGGTCCTAAAGGCGAAATCGAAATCGAAAAAGGCGTTATCGTTGCAAAGAGACATATTCACATGACTCCCGATGATGCTGAAAAGTACGGTCTTGTTGATAAGCAGATTGTTGAGGTTAAGGTTGAGTCAAGCGACAGAACTCTCACATTCGGTGATGTTGTGGTTCGTGTTAACCCCAATTTTGCACTTGCAATGCACATTGACACAGACGAGTCAAATGCTGCACTTTGCAAGCCAGGTACAATGGGTGTTATTCTTTAATGTTTGAAATATCACAGTGATTTTTCATACCTTGCTATAGACACGCCATAAGAGTATAATTAAGCCTAGAGAAGTAATCTTTAGGCTTTTTTATTTACTCCTTAACCGTTTTAGTAATGTAAAACACAATCGGTTTTTGAGATTTGTGTTTGAAAAATGTCGATTTTGAAGAAAAACTGTAAAAGCTGTATTTTGCCATTGTTTTGTAGGGCAACACATAGAAAATCGGCAAAACAAGAAAACAGGATAATACCCAACCAAGAAAGGACAGGCAATATAAAGAATATTTCAGCGTATTGCCTTCCATTATTTTTATGCTCTTTTCAATAGCTTTAAAAGAATCCTTTTCTTTGCAGGCAAAAATTACCGCATCGGTCATTGTGTAGCGTTTCATCGTAACATAAAGAAACGAAACACCAATGAAAAAGAGTATTACCGACGAGGCAAAGAGAGTTAAAAACAAATAGCGGTTGAATTCTTCATATTTTAAAGCATAGGCAAAAATCCCACTCATTACGGCACAGGGCAAAAGATAGAGCGTACTCCACGCAACACCGAGAAAGAATTTCAGTACCGTTGCCATTGAAGCAGTAATGAATTGGCGAAAGGTTACACCCCTCGCCGCCTCGGTAAAGCTTGCATCGGGATTATTTATTTTTACATAAAAATACCGGTCTGTGAGAAGCCTTGCAGTTCTCCAGATAATAAATGAGGCAACAAGGCTTACCGTTAAAATTGACGGTCGCAAAACATTTGCATATGATGATACAGAGGCAAAGTCTGTATTCTTTAAAAATATATACACATAATAATTTAAAAGTGACAACAAAATAAAAGTTACATACGGCAAAGCCGAAACGAGAAAACATTTGAAATTGTTTTTTACAAGTCTGTTTTTAGCTTTCAATTTAATGTATGAAGTATCCATATTTTTCAGCTCCTTTTAAATTATTATTAACATAAAAAATTATAAAAATACTTTTGGAGGCATATTTATGTGCGGAATAGTAGGCTACATCGGTGACGAGAATGCGGCACCAATTCTGATAGAGGGTCTTCGCAGACTTGAATACAGAGGCTATGACTCGGCGGGAATTGCCGTTGGCGGTGGCTCTGTACAGGTTGTGAAAGAAAAGGGAAGAATTGACAATCTGCAGGCACGCGTTAATGAAGAAAATCCGCAGGGTACGATTGGTATTGGCCACACCCGTTGGGCAACTCATGGTGCACCCGACAGAACTAACGCTCACCCTCACAAATCAATGAACGGTGTTGTAACACTTGTTCACAACGGCATTATTGAAAATTATATTGAGCTTAAAAACGAGCTTATCGGTAAAGGCTATGAATTCAAGTCCGAAACTGATACAGAGGTTATTGCGCAGCTTTTCGACAGCCTTTATGACGGTGATGTTATCGGCACTATAATTAAAGCCGCTTCAATGCTTGAGGGTTCTTATGCGGTTGCAATGCTTGTTAAGAGCCACGATGACAAGGTTTATGCAATGAAAAAGGACAGCCCGATGATTGTTGGTAAGGGCGAAAATCAGAATTATCTTGCTTCTGACATTCCTGCAATTCTCCCCTACACAAGAGATTGCTATATTGTAAACGACGGTGAATTCATTGAAATCGGCAAAAACGAAATCAAGGTATTCGGCAAAGATGGAAACGAAAAGGAAGTTGAAATCAAAACCATAAATATGAGCATTGACGCCGCTGAAAAGGGCGGATATGACTACTTTATGGCAAAGGAAATTTACGAGCAGCCCAAGGCAGTTCGCGACACAGTTTCACCCCTTATCAAGAACGGTAAAATTGTACTTCCCTTTGAGTTCCCCGAAAACTTTATCAAAGAGCTTAAAAGAGTTTATATTGTTGCTTGCGGCAGTGCCTATCACGTTGGTATGACCGCAAAATACATTATTGAGGATATGGCAAGAATTCCGGTTACTGTTGATATTGCAAGCGAATTCAGATACCGTAATCCCATAATTGAAAAGGGCGACCTTTGTATATTCGTAAGTCAGTCAGGCGAAACTGCTGACACACTTGCCTCTCTTCGTGAGGCAAAGGCAAGAGGCGCATTCACAATGTCAATCGTCAATGTGCTTTTCAGTACAATTGCTCGCGAAAGTGACGGTGTTATTTATACAAACGCAGGCGCTGAAATTGCAGTTGCAACAACAAAGGCATTCTCTGCACAGCTTGGTGTTTCTTATGTTCTTGCAGCCCTTTTGGCTTATGAAAAGGGTCTTGTTGATGATGAATATGTCAAGGGCTTTACTGATGAAATTCTTGAGCTTCCCGAAAAAATCAAGCAGGTTCTTGATACTGACAAGGTGACAGAAAAATTAGCACCCCACATTGCAACTAAAGAGCATATGTTCTTTATCGGTCGCGGAATTGACTATCCCCTTTGCCTTGAGGGTTCGCTCAAGCTTAAGGAAATCTCATACATTCATTGTGAGGGCTACGGTGCAGGCGAATTAAAACACGGTACAATCTCACTTATTGAGCCCGGTACAGTTGTTGCGGCAGTTGCCACAGACGATGCACTTTACGGCAAAATGGTTTCAAACATCAAAGAAGTTCACGCACGCGGTGCTTATGTAATTGCTGTGGTTAAAGAGGGTACCGAGGGTGTTGAAGAGGTTGCCGACAAGGTAATTTACATTCCCCGCGCTTCTCGTTATCTTACACCGTCATTGACAGTAGTTCCCTTGCAGTTGCTGGCATATCACACAACAATTGAACGCGGTTGCGATGTTGATAAGCCCAGAAATCTTGCAAAATCAGTTACAGTAGAATAAAAATATTTTATAAAAATTACAACTCCTGCTCATAATAAGAGCAGGAGTTTTTCTCTGTTTTGTACATAACAAGTAAAGGAAGATTTATGTGCAATATAACAGAGTTGAAATATGCGGAGTTAATACGGCAAAATTAAAGGTGCTCAAAGAAGCTGAAAAGGTGGAATTGCTAAAAAAAATTAAAGAAAATGACGATAAAAAAGCTCGTCAGGAATTGATTGAGGGAAATTTAAGGCTGGTTTTGTCTGTAATTCAGCGGTTTGCCAACCGTGGTGAAAATCCTGATGATTTGTTTCAGGTGGGGTGCATCGGGCTTATAAAAGCAATTGACAATTTTGATATTTCCCAGAATGTCCGCTTTTCAACCTATGCGGTACCAATGATTATCGGTGAAATACGCAGATATTTAAGAGATTACAACTCAATCAGAGTGAGCCGTTCACTGCGCGACACCGCCTACCACGCAATGCAGATTAAAGAACGGATTCAGAATGATTTGGGTCGTGATGCCACAATAGAAGAAATCGCAAAAGAGATGGAAATTGAGCCCGTCGATGTGGTTTTGGCTCTTGAAGCGATAGTTGAGCCCATTTCACTTTATGAGCCCGTTTATTCTGACGGGGGTGACACAATTTATGTTATGGACCAGGTAGGAAGCTTGGAAAGTGACGAGGATTGGCTTAACGAAATCTCAATAAAAGAGGCAATCAAGGGTCTTGGCGAAAGAGAAAAGCTTATTTTAAATCTTCGCTTTATGCAGGGCAAAACTCAAATGGAAGTGGCACAAGAGGTAGGCATAAGTCAAGCACAGGTCAGCCGTCTTGAAAAAGGTGCAATTAAGAAAATCAAAGAAAGTTGAAAGAAACAAAATACCCTTGCATATTATATTGCAGGGGTGTTTTCATATATGAATTGTTGTATTACTGATTTACACGAAAAAGAGGTTATAAATTTAAGTGACGGATGTCGGCTCGGCAGTGTTTGCGATGTTGAAATCGACACCTGCTCGGGTTGTATAGTTTCAATCATTATTTGGGGAAAATCAAAATTTTTTGGTCTATTCGGCAAGACAGAGGATATTAAAATCTGTTGGAAGGACATCAAGGTTATTGGTAACGACACCATTCTTGTAGAGTTTGATTGCCCTGAAGAGTGCAAGCGAAATAATAAGGGCAATCTTTTTGACAATCTGTTCAGCAAGCACTGATAAAAGTTGAAAAATGAAAAATAATATGATACAATAGAAAAAATACTAAATTTCGATTGTATCGGAGTGTAAAGTTATGGAAAATATGAACAAGGTTAAGCTTACAATCCGCGGCTCAAACTATGTAATCAACACAGACGAAAGTGTTGAATACACCGAAGAGCTTGGCAGAAGAATTGACGAGCGTATGAATGAGATTATGAAAGGCAGTTTTTTCATTACTGCTACTCAGGCGGCAATTCTTGTGGCTCTTGAGATGGCTGACGAGCTGACAAAGAGCGAAAAGAATGTTGAGAATTTCCGCTCACAGATTAAAGATTATCTTGAAGACGCCGCAAAAGCAAAATCTGAAAGAGATTATTATAAGCGTGAGCTTGAGAGATACAAAACTGAAGCTAAATTCAAAAACGACCAAATCAATCTTTTTGCAGGTGTAAAAAACGATAATAATGAAGAATAAAATTGAGATTCTTGCTCCCGCGGGAAGTGAAGAGGCTTTGAAATCGGCGGTACTCAGCGGTGCCGATGCGGTTTATTTCGGTATGGGCAATTTTAATGCCCGCCGTAATGCGCAAAACTTCACAGACGAGCAATTAAAGAATGCAATTGAATATTGTCACGCCAGGGGTGTTAAGGTACATATTACTCTTAACACCCTTATTAAAGACTGTGAACTTTCAGAGCTTTACGACTCAATCCGCAAAATCGCAAGTATAGGTGCTGACGCAGTGATTGTACAGGATTTAGGTGTTGCAAGGGCGGTAAAAGAGATTTGTCCCGACTTACCTATGCACGCATCTACTCAAATGAGTGTCGGCACGCTTGAGGGACTTTATACACTTGAAAAATTAGGCTTTTCAAGGGCAGTTTTACCGAGAGAGTTAAGCTTTAAAGAAATTAAAGAGCTTTGCAAGAACTCCCCTGTTGAGCTTGAAATCTTTATTCACGGTGCTCTTTGTATGTGTGTTTCGGGTCAATGCCTTATGAGCGCGGTATTGGGCTCACGAAGCGGAAATCGCGGACTTTGCGCTCAACCCTGCCGTTTACCCTTTAAGGTTGAAAAGGGAACGGGGCATGATTTAAGCTTAAAGGATTTATCTCTTATTGAGCATATTCCCGAGCTTGCCGAAATGGGTATCTGCTCATTCAAGATTGAGGGCAGAATGAAGCGTCCCGAATATGTAAGTGCGGCAGTTACTGCCTGCAAAAAGGCGGCAAAGGGCGAATACAATTTTGATGCAGAAAAGGATTTGCGCGATTTATTTTCCCGTTCCGGCTTTACTGACGGTTATTTTGCGGACAAGCTTGGTCGGGATATGTTCGGCTACCGCGAAAAAGAGAATGTGCAATCCGCAACAAAAGAATTACTTAATAAATATGCCGTAAATTACGAAAAGGAAACACCAAGATACAAGGTGAGCTTTAAATTCGGCGGAAAAATCGGTGAAAAGGCAGTTGTAACAGCAGAATGCAACGGTCACGCGGTAAGCGTTGCAAGTGAAATGCTTTGCGAGGCACCCATAAACCGACCTATATCTGTTGAGAGAATTCAAGACGCACTTTCAAAATGCGGCGGCACACAGTTTGAAGCTGAAAGCGTTGAAATAATCGGTGAGGTTGATTATTCGTTGCCTGTATCGGCACTCAATTCAATGCGAAGAGCCGTTCTTGAAATGCTTGAAAACAAGATTTTGGGCAAGAATGATAGAACGCTATTCCCCTCGCCTGTTCCTACGGAAATTGAGTCGGAAAATCGCAGAGAAATCTATTGCAGATTTGACAATGCGGAACAAGTCCCTAATGATATTGATGCGGATTTGATTTTTGTTCCGCTTGGAACAGATGATGAAATTATCAAATCCAACGGCTACGGTGTTGAACTGCCCCACGGTATGTTCGGCAACGGCGAAAAGGTTGAAAAGATGCTCAAAAATTCTTCTGCCGAATATTGCCTTTGCCATACTCTTGACGCGGTAGCAATTGCGAAGAAATGCGGTAAAAAGGTTATTGCCTCGCCATCGATGAACATTTTAAATTCGCTTTCAATGGACACGGCGAAAAAGCTTGGAATTCACAAGGCTATCATTTCAAATGAATGCACACTTGAGAAATTTCCCAAGATTTCATCAAGTGTGTCAAAGGGTATTACGGTTTACGGCAGAACGCCCCTTATGCTTGTTCGCAACTGCCCCGTAAAGAACGGTAAAAGTTGTACAGAGTGCAAGAGGCAGAGTGAAATCACCGACAGAAAGGGTATTAAATTCCCTGTGCGTTGTCATATGGGATATTCAGAAATCCTCAACTCCCGCCCCACTTTTATGGCGGACAGAATGAGAGAAATCCCCCCTTGCGATATTCTGTTTTTCAACTTCACAACTGAAAGCAGATACGAGGTTGAACGAATTTTAAAGGCTTATGAAAATGAAGAAAAGCCCACGGGCGAATTCACCCGAGGACTTTTATACAGAGGTGTAGAGTAATGGAACTTAAAATAAAAAAGGTCAGAGAAAATGCGAAAATCCCAACAAGAGCCACCGAGGGCAGTGCAGGATTTGATTTATACGCTTGCATTGATGAGCCGATTTCACTCAAAAAGGGTGATACGGCTATTATCCCGACGGGAATTGCAATTGGGCTTGATGACCCACACTTCGCGGCATTTATCCATTCAAGAAGCGGGCTTGCAATCAAGCATGGAATAGGTCTTCTCAATTCTGTTGGCGTTATTGATAGTGATTACCGCGGTGAAATCTGCGTAGGTATCATTAAGCAGACAGAAGAGCCTTACACAATTCAACCCTTTGAGAGAATTGCACAAATGGTTATAAAGCCTGTGGAATTACCTGAACTCATTGAAGTTGATGACCTTGATGACACCGCACGCGGTGCAGGAGGATTCGGGTCAACGGGAACCAAGTAGCAAAATCTTTGATTTTGCATCGATATAAATCCTTGCAGGATTTTCGATATATTAAAAATTCGATATGTGCTAACGCACTCGATATGTTCACTTCGTGAACGAGGATTTATATCATATCGAGTTTGAACATAGCGAAAACATATCGATTTTAGCAATGCTAAAAATATCGAGTGAATGAAATGAACATATCGAATAAAAGCGGAGGACTAATTAAGTCTTCCGCTTTCATTTATTTCACAATTTCGTACATTTCACTTGCACTTTGTTTAGTAGCATATTCAGTTACAGTAAGAACTTTGTATTTTGTAATCTTTTCGCCGAACTGAATTTCAAGGATATCGCCCTCTTTAACATCATAAGAGGCTTTGACAACGCGACCGCTGACGCTTACATGACCTGCGTCACAAACCTCGTTGGCTATTGTTCGGCGTTTAATTATTCTTGATACTTTTAAAAATTTGTCTAATCTCATAGGGAATCCCTCCACCAAATGCGGTTTGTGTGCCAACTGACACCTCATCCACCGCAAGCGGTCCCCCTTCCCCTCAAGGGGAAGGCAATTAAAAAATCAGGGAGTCGAAACCGACTCCCTAAAATTTTGCAAAAGTTTAATTATTTAACAGCTGCTTTGAGTGCTGCGCCTGCTTTGAAAGCGGGAACCTTTGTTGCGGGAACTGTCATTGTTTCGCCTGTTCTGGGGTTGCGAGCTGTCTTTTCTGCTCTCTCGCGAACTTCGAATGTACCGAAGCCGATAAGCTGAACCTTATCACCGTTTGCAAGTGCGTCTGTAACTGATGCGAAAACTGCTGCTACTGCTGCGTCTGCATCTTTCTTTGAAATGTTTGCTTTTGCAGCAACTGCTGCTACGAGTTCTGTCTTATTCATTTGTAAGTCCTCCAAATAAAATTTTCTCTTTGTGTATCTTAAAAGGATTTTAACCCTTTTTAGCTAAATCCCAAAGCTTGTCTAATTCTTCAAGCTCTGTTTCTTTCATATTCATACCCTTTTCATCAGCCATTTTTTCGACTTTTGAAAAGCGGTCAATGAATTTGTCGGTTGAAGCTGTAAGTGCCTCTTCACTGTCAACACCGATAAAACGCGAAACATTGACAACCGAGAAAAGCAAATCGCCCAATTCCTCACGCATATTGTCTTTGTCTCCGTTCCGGACTGCGGTTTTGAGCTCTGCAAGCTCCTCGGCAACTTTATCGAATGCACCATCGGCATTATCCCAATCGAAGCCCACTTTAGCCGCCTTTTTCTGAACCTTATCGGCACGCATAAGTGCGGGAAATTCGCGGGGGATTGAAAGCATTGACTCGGTCTGACTTTTCTGCTTTTTGGTACGCTTTTTAATAACATCCCAATTCTCAAGCACTTCGGCAGAGGTATCTGCTTTAACCTCACCGAAAACATGAGGATGACGCTCAATCATCTTTTTGCAGATTCCGTCAGCAACATCAGAGAGCTGGAATGTGCCCTGCTCGCGCTCAATCTGTGTATGGAAAACAACCTGCAAAAGCACATCGCCAAGTTCTTCTAAAAGAAGCTCTTTATCGTTTTTATTGATTGCCTCAATAACCTCGTAGGTTTCTTCAAGAAAATCGCGACGGATTGATTTGTGGTCCTGCTCCCTATCCCAAGGGCAACCCTCGGGTGAGCGCAAAATCTCAACAATATCAATCAAATCGGCAACATCGTAGTTATTTTTAAACTCAAAATCCATGAATCTATACTACCCTTTCATTTTACTCTATAAAACCAAATTTTGCAAGTATTTTTGCAATTTTTTCTCCCTTTGGAAGCATAATTACATCATCTTTTGATATTCCCTTGATGAGAAGTGTGGAAATCACATAAATAAGGCCACCAAAACAGATTGAAATTCCAAGGCAAATTATATTTTTAAGTGAGAATTCGGGAACAAATCTGTTGCAAAGTCCGTAGGAAGTATAGGCCGCAACGCCGCAGAGAATTCCGCTGAATATGGGCTTTACGAAAACAGAGAGGAAGTTTATTCTTACTCTTGAGGTGCGAATTAGAGCTATCAGATTGATTGTCACAACGACCACATAGCAAAGCACCGTACCGATTATCGCACCATTTACATTAAGCTGAGGAATTGCAACAAAAATGAAGTTTGCCACAAGCTTTGCCAATGCACCGATTGTAAGCGACACCAAAGGCACCTTTGTTTTGCCGAGAGCCTGAAGCATATTTGTCATTGGTTGTGACAACGCCATAAGGAAAATTGTGAAGCCGTAAGCGGTAAGTACGGGTGCCGCAATTGAAACACCGTTTGCAGATTCGCCGTTGCCGTAAAATGCGGCCAAAATCGGTTGAGCAAGCACGCCCATACCAATTCCGCAAGGCATTGCCACAAGCATTGTTACGCGCATAACTGACTCAATTGACACTTTGATTTTTTTCTTATCCTTAACTGCCCAAGCGGCAGAAAGTGTTGGAATTGCACTTATTCCCAATGTCATTGTAATTGAGGGAATAAGATTTCTGAAATCCAGCGACAATGAATATGCACCATAGAGGAAATTTTTGATGTCTGCATCGAGAATTCCCACAAGCTCGGTAGCATAGAGATTTCTGATAAAATCAAGATTATTCTCAATCATATATTCAAGTCGATTCTGAATTGTGATTGAGTCAATAAGGTTTGTAATACTGAACACAAGTGAGCTTAATGCCACGGGGATTGCGAATTTAATAAGACCTTTTGCAATTTCACCCGATTTTTGAGGCTTGGGTGCGTTAGCGAGCTCGGTTTTTGTGATTTTGTCACCCTTGGCCTTATGCATAATAAGAAGATAAACAAGTCCCATTACTGTGCCCAGAGTAACGCCCGCGGCGGCACCTGCGGCAGCATAAGGATAAATGGCGCTCAAGGCTTCACTTTCATTAGCAACTGTTCTGCCGAAAACCGTGAGCCCTGCTTCAAATCGGGAATAACCGTATTCGATTGCCCATCTGGCACACAAAAGTCCGAAAACAAGCTTGCCGCCTGCTTCAAAGACCTGTGACACCGCGGTGGGCGTCATATTTGAAAGTCCGTTGTAATACCCACGGTAGCTTGACATTATGCAACAGAAGAAAATAGACGGAGTTGTTACGAAAACTGCGGGAAGAATGTCCATATTTCTTGCAGACATTGCATAGGGATATGCAAGAGCGAACATTGCCACTGTGCCGAGAATACCCACAATCAAGAAAAGTCTTTTTGCAACCTTATGGATAATCTTCACATCGCGGTAATTGCCCAATGCCATTTCACGAGACACCATATTGGAAACGGCAACGGGAAGTCCTGCCATTGAAATGGTATAAATGGGAACATAAAGACTGTATGCAGAGTCGAAATATCCACGACCCACCGTACCAATCATATTGGAAAGCGGGATTTTATAAATTACGCCGATTACCTTAACTATAATTGTTGCAAGGCTTAAAATCAAAGCACCGTTTAGCAAGGACTGATTTTTTCTTTGTTTTTCTGCCATAATTTACACCTTCTTATTTACCTAAAAATTCACGAAGCAGCGAGTCATTGGGAACATTTTTCTCGGGAATATCGTCAAATCTTTCAAGAGCCTTTGCAAGTCTTTTTGCTTCTGTCCTGAATTCCTCTGAAATCTCGCTGTTTAAAAGCAGGGGCAAAGCCTGATGCTTTAAAACGCAATCTTCATAAAGATGAATTGTATTGACCTTGATATCTGCATTGTCGCGGAACGGGAACAGATATTTATCCTCACCCGCCGTAACATTTTTCCAGAGCTTGTAGGTGTTTTCAACAGAGCTGTTACGGAATTTATAATCGCGTACCATTCTGCGAATAAAACGCATATTTCGTTTGTTTAAAATGATATTGCCCTTTTCGTCGTAAATTCGTGAGGACACATTGATATATATTTTCAAAAGCTTGCCAACGATTTTTTCGGTGATTACGGGGTTTAATGCGTGAAGACCCTCAATAATTACAACATCCTCTTCACCTAAAGTGATTTCATTGAAGTCTGTGTCACTTCGTTTGCCCGTGGTAAAATCAAAAACGGGGTTTTTAACGGTTTCACCGCGAAGAAGTGAATTTACACATTTTTCAAAGCACTTCAAATCAAGTGCGTCAACAGTTTCAAAATCCTGCGAGCCGTCGGGAAGATAGGGAATATCCTCACGGTTCAAATAGAAATCGTCAAGGCTTAAAACATAGGTTTTAACGCCTTTTTTTATAAGACTTTCAGAAAGCTTTCGGGCAGTTGTGGTTTTACCTGCTGAAGAAGGTCCCGCAAGCATCACAATCTCTCTGCCCTCTTCGTCAATTATACGCTTTGCAATGCCGTCAATGATATTCTGATAACGCTCTTCACACTGCGCGATGAACTGTTCGGGAGCTTTTGCCATTTCGTTAATGTATTCAAGCTTGTTATTTAAATTAGACATATAATCACCTTTAAATAGAGTATGTAGCATAGAATTCAGTTATTCTTTTCTTTCGTTCAGTTAACTCGTCAAATCCCGAAATGTATTCAAAGGGATATTTAAAATTGAAAATTCGCTCAATCTCGTTACTATGCGGGGCTTTGAGCTTCGTAACCGCACCACCGCCGCAAGAGAGAATTGTGTGACATTCTTCCATCATAAAGATGTTGTAAATGCATTCGGTATTTCCCTTTGCCCAGCCTACATTTTCAAGACTGCCCGCCGATTTTGACTGACGGTACATATAATACGGGTGATAATCACCTTTTAAATTCTCATAGGTGTAATCAAGCATTTTTGAGGCGAGAACGGCATTCTGTGCCGCAATTTTCGGGGAATTCTGTCCGATACCCGAGGCTCTTTTTACTGCAAGAGTGTGCACGGTGATATTTTCGGGGTCAAGACGAAGTGCCGTGTCAACCGAATGGCAGAAGCCCTCAAATGTATCTGTGGGAAGTCCTGCAATCAAATCCATATTGATATTGTTAAATCCGATTTTGCGGGCAAGGTTAAAAATTTCAATTGTATCCTCTGCGGTATGGCGTCTGCCAACGGCTTGAAGCACAGAATTCACAAAGGTTTGCGGATTTATGCTTATTCTGTCAACGGGGCTGTTTTTAAGCACGCGAAGTTTATCTTCAGTTATGGTGTCGGGTCTGCCTGCCTCAACAGTGAATTCACGGCAAGTGGACAAATCAAAATTATTATTTACTGCGTCGGTCATAATCTTCAACTGTTCTGCAGAGAGAGTTGAGGGAGTTCCGCCGCCGACATAGACACTTTCGAGGGACAGTCCGTTTGCCCTTGCGATTTTGCCCGTAATTTCAAGCTCTTTTACAAGGTATTCAACATATTGGGGTAACAGTTTTTTAGCCTTTTCATTTTCGATTGAATGAGAAACAAACGAGCAATAACTGCATCTTGAGGGGCAAAATGGAATTGAAATATAAAGACTGAAGGAGTCAGGTCTTGAGGTTGCGATTATACGCTCCTCTTGGTCGGCAACGCTACGGGCAAGACGGAATTTTTCATCGGTTACAAGTAAATCTGTTTTGAAATATTCTTCAGTTTTTTCTCTGCCCATAACCTTTTCGGTATTTATAAGCAGCTTTGAAGGACGCACACCCGTGAGCACTCCCCATTTTGGCGAAAAGCCTGTATATTCACTGAAAAGTGCATAGACCATTCTGCCCATCTGCATTTCGTTATCGTCACAAAGAGGGGCAACAAGAGTTTTGAAAAAGCCGTCAAGATTAACGGTTACCGTTATTTCAGCGTCAACCGCGGTGAGCAAATTGAAATCGTCGATTGTCTTATCGTAGACAACTTCAATTTTCTCGTCGGGCATAAAAATGCGGACAAGCTTTTCCATTTCGTAATGAAATTTGTGATTGATTACAAGTAATTTCATAATTTATGTCTGAATCGGGTTCTCATATAACGATTGTTTTCGCGTTCAAATTGCAGGGTTGTTGAGTCATCGTGACCGGGATAGACAGCATAGTCACCCTCTAAATCGCCAATTTTTATAAGGGATTTAAGTTCAGTTCTGGCATCGCCACCGTAAAGGTCAGTTCTGCCGGCTGTGAGTTTGAACAAGGTATCACCGGAAAAGATAATCCTGTCATCTTCAAAAATATAGCAAACTCCACCTTTTGTATGACCTGGAGTATGCAAAACCTTAATTTTACTATCGCCAAGCACAAGCTCTGTGCCGTCTTCGACCAGAACATCTGCATATATAGGGGTATTGTTGGTTCCGTAATTTTTGTTTTTATCACAGAGCATTTCTTCGTCTTCTTTATGAATTACTACTTTTGCTCCCGTTCTTTCTTTAACAAGGTTTACTCCGCCGATATGGTCAAAATGTCCATGAGTTAAAAGAATATATTTCACTTTTTTGACATTTAGCTTTTCAATTAAGCTTTCCTCCGGCAATGATGGGTCAATAACTGCCGTTTCACCGCTTTCTTGGTCGGTAACAATATATGTGTTTGTTGCAAATCCGTCAT
Organism: uncultured Eubacteriales bacterium; assembly: GCA_964614605.1. GTDB lineage: Bacteria > Bacillota > Clostridia > Oscillospirales > Acutalibacteraceae > Fimenecus. Next base: position 27,735 of record CAZTLU010000003.1, on the reverse strand, counting down.
CAGCTATTGCTAAATGCTTTCTTACTAAAATCATTTTCTTTTACTTCTTTCTCCAGACTTCTGAATCATAAAGGATTGTTACGGGGCCGTCGTTGAGAAGCTCAACCTTCATATCGGCACCAAAAACACCCTTACCCACATTTTTAACTCCGTTTTTCAAGAGTTCATCGCAGTAATGCTCATACAATTCATTGGCACGGTTGGGTTCGCCTGAACGGATAAATGAGGGTCTGTTTCCCTTTTTCACATCGGCGCAGAGTGTGAACTGCGAAACGGCAAGAATTTCACCGCCAACCTGATTTACATCGAGGTTCATTTTACCCTCGCTATCTTCGAAAATGCGAAGTGTAGCGGTTTTGCGAGCCAATATCTCGGCATCGGCCTCGGTATCGTCATCCATAACGCCCAGAAGCACAAGATAACCCTTATCTATTTTTGAAATAAGCTCGCCGTCAACTGTGACACTTGCATATTTTACTCTTTGAATTACTGCTTTCATTTTCTGAATCCTTTTTATCTTTCAACGGATAAAATGCCGTCAATTTTTTCGATTTTGCTTATTAAGTTCTTCAAATGGTCGAGTCCGCTGACATTGACGGTAAGCTCAACAATTGTTCTGCCGTCCTTCATATCGTGAGTGCTGATATTGGTAATATTAACGCGCATATTTGCAACTGCCATTGCAACCTCTGCCATAAGACCGATACGCGAAAGGCAAGTAAGCTGAAGTGTTGCCTTATAGTCTTCTTTAACATTTTTATTCCAATAAGCATTTACCCAACGGGCAGGCTCGGCGCAATTTTTCAAATCCTTTGGCACATTGGTACAACCTCTTTTATGGATTGAAACACCATGGCCACGGGTAATAAAGCCGATAATTTCATCACCGGGAAGAGGATTACAGCATTGTGAGAATTTAATAAGGCAGTTGTCAATACCCTCAACGGTAACGCCCTCACTGTTTTTCTTGTTGGGCTTTTTGATGGGCAATACCTTGATTTCTTCGCGGTGCTTATCGTAATTTTTCTGATATTCCTCTTTGATATAAGGCATAAGACGGATAATTGAAAGTCCGCCGTAACCGATTGCCGCATAAAAGTCGTCAATATTATCCATTCGTTGACGCTCTGCAAGCTTTTTGATAAATTTATTGTAATCTTCTTCGCTTAATCGGATATAATTGCGTCTGAACTCACGCTCAATTTCTGCCTTACCCTCTTGAATGTTTTCTTCACGCTTTTCTTTCTTGAACCATGCACGGATTTTACTGCGTGCCTGATTGGTTTTTACGATATTAAGCCAATCTCGAGAAGGTCCCTTACCCTGTTGTGACGAGGTGAGAATTTCAACGATTTCGCCTGTTTTGATTACATAATCAATGGGCACAATTCTGCCGTCGACCTTGGCACCCGTCATTTTGTTACCAACCGCAGAGTGAATTGCATAAGCAAAGTCAATTACGGTTGAGCCCTGGGGAACATTCACAACATCGCCCTTGGGGGTATAAACAAATACTTCGTCAGTAATAAGGTCTGTTTTGATTGAAGAAACAATTTCTCTTGCGTCACCTGTTTCCTGCTGAGCCTCAAGCATTTCGCGAATCCACTGAAGACGCTCATCAAAGCTCTTTTTGGTACCCGTTACGCCACTCTTATACTTCCAGTGTGCCGCGATACCGTATTCTGCGGTGCGGTGCATTTCCCATGTTCTGATTTGCACCTCAAAGGTGATACCCTCTTTACCGATAACGGTAGTATGAAGTGACTGATACATATTGGGCTTGGGCGTTGAAATATAATCCTTGAAGCGATTAGGCAAAGGATTATACATATCGTGAATGATACCAAGACAGTTATAGCAGTCGATAACGCTGTCAACGATTATACGCACGGCGTAAATATCAAAAATCTGGTCAAACTGCTTGCCCTGCATATACATTTTACGGTAAATTCCGTGAACTGACTTGATTCTGCCGCTGATTTGGGCATTGGGTACTATCTGCTGAACGCGTTCAAGAATTTTCGCCTTTGTATTTTCAATAAAGTTTTCATCGGAACGGTTGCTTTCTTTAAGGCTCTTGCCGATTTGCTCATAAGCCACGGGGTCGAGAAAACGGATTGCTCTGTCCTCAAGCTCTTCTTTTACCCAACGGATACCGAGACGGTGAGAAATGGGCGCAAAAATTTCGAGAGTTTCAAGTGCCTTGTCGCGTTGTTTTTGCGGTGCAACATACTCTAAAGTACGCATATTATGAAGTCTGTCGGCAAGCTTAACGATGATAACTCTTATATCCCTTGACATTGCAAGAAGCATTTTACGCACATTTTCTGCCTGTGCCTGCTCTTTTGAGTCACGGGAATTAAGCTGAACCTGACCAAGCTTTGTAACACCATCAACAAGAAGTGCCACTTCTTCACCGAAATTGAATTTCAATTGTTCAATTGTGTATTCGGTGTCTTCAACCACATCGTGAAGTAAAGCGGCAACGATTGACTGACAATCCATACCCAAATCCACAAGAATATCTGCAACTGCGATTGGATGGATAATATATGGCTCACCTGAACGGCGACGCTGGTCACCGTGATATTCCTTTGCAACCGCAAAGGCTTTGTCGATAACTTCGAGCTCGTTTTCATTATGAACGGTCGCTATTTTTTCACGCAAATCACCATAGAGCTTATCAATATCTACATTTATAAATTCTGCCACTTACCATCACTCCCCTTGCATTTTAGTTAATTTTTTCAAGATTTCTGACCGTGACAAATCCGCTTTTTTACCGTCACCGTCAAATATTATATGCTCGCCCTCGCGTTTAATGAGCCCTAATTCACAAAGAATATCAAGCGAAACAAGCATTGTGCAATATCGTTCATATGGACATTTTGCCCGCACAAGCAAGGCTTCAACATCAAAAGTCCAGATTTTATATGATTTGATAAGATTGAAAACACCTAAAAGGAATTCGCGGTTGGGGGCTAAAAATCTTGCCTCGTGAGAATTGAGATTTTCTCCCCTCTTGAACTTCTCATAAAGTGCCTGTGATTTGAATAAATTATCCTCGTCAACACCTGCAAAACGGATGTCACGAATCTGCACCGTAGCTTTGACTTCACCGCGGAATTCATTTTTCTCAATACGCACCGCAAGGTCCACTGTATCACCCTCGCGGCAAGGAAATTCGTTCAAAGTTGTGGAGAATTTCATAGCGGTAAACTGCGTGTTTCCCTTTGTAAAGCCAAGCCTTAAATGCTTGCCCTCGCCCACGGGCTTGATGTTCACAAGTCTTACGCCGAAAATACCGAAAAGCGGTTGCGCATTGCCTGCGCCAAAGGGCTCAAGGGTTTCTAAAGACTCAACCAGCGCCGCGTTAATATATGCGGGATTCAATTTACAATCAAGAGTAAGAGTTGGTACCGCCGCCTCTTGCTCTTTTGCATATTCATTTATTTTGTTAAAGAAATTATCAACATTTTCTCGCTTTACGCCAAGACCTGCCGCCATTGTGTGACCGCCGAAATGAGTTAAATCCGCCTCGCAGTATTTAATTGCATCATACACCGAAAACCCGTCAATGCTTCGTGCCGAGCCCGTACCTTCGTCACCTTCAAAGGTGATAACAATTGACGGCTTACCGTATTTTTCGGTAATGCGAGCCGCCACGATGCCGATTACACCATGATGCCAGCCCTCGCCGCAAACTACGATTACACGGGAATGTTTTAAAGCCTCGTTAGCTTCAATATGACGGACTGCCGCCTCCATAATCTCATTTTCAAGAGTATGGCGCTGACGGTTGCAGTTGTCCACCTGCTCGGCAATATCAAGTGCTACTGCCAAATCATCGCAGAGCAAAAGCTTTAAGGCAGTAACGGCAGACTGTATTCTGCCCGCCGCGTTAATTCGGGGTGCCAATGAATATGTTACACCAACTGCGCTCAATGGTCTTTCACTTACGCCTGCAATCTGACGCAGAGCGTTTATTCCGTTGCAGGGATTACTGTTTATTTTTGCCACGCCGTATTTTACAATAGCGCGGTTTTCATCTATTAAATCTACCACATCGGCAACCGTTCCAACGGCAATAATGTCAGCATACTCGGCAAGCACAGAAGAATAGTCACCTTTCTGGAGTGCACAAACAACTTTAAATGCAACACCCACACCTGCCCATTCTTTAAAATGCAAATTACAATCTAATCTGTGAGGGTCAACAACTGCCACGGCATCAGGAATAACTTCCCCTGCTTTATGGTGGTCGGTGACAACTGTTTCAATGCCGAGAGATTTTGCGTATTCAATTTCTTCAATTGCAGAAATTCCGTTGTCAACGGTAACAATGAGTTTAACGCCCTGCTCGCTTAATTTTTTAATTGCAGAGCAGTTCATTCCGTAGCCCTCGGTAATTCGGTCAGGAATATAATAGGTCACATCCGCACCGCGCGAGGTGAGATATGAATACATAAGCGCTGTTGAGGTTACGCCGTCGCAATCGTAATCACCAAAAACGCAGATTTTCTCAAAATTTTCAATAGCTTTCTGAATTCTTTCAACTGCTTTATCCATATCGGCAATAAGATAAGGGTCGCAGAAGCTGAAATCGGTATCGAAAAATTCTTCAACATCCTCATACTCGGTAATGCCACGGGAAACGAGAATAAGGGCAGTAAAGGGGTCAAGACTATGATTTTCAGCAACCTGTGCCGCCAAATCCTTATCGATATGTGCAGTTATCCATTTTTTTCGACTCATATTCTCGCCTCCTTTTTCACATAATTTTCTAAATATACAGTATACCATTAAACCGTTGATATTTCAAGGGTTTACTTGACAATTGCAAAAGCAATTGTCATCGATATAAATCCTTTTCAGGATTTTCGATATATGCTAATGCATTCGATATGTGCTAAAGCACTCGATATGTTCACTTCGTGAACGAGGATTTTATATCATATCGAGTTTACGAAGCAAACATATCGATTTTACGAAGTAAAAATATCGAGCACTCGCAGATTTCATATCGACAAAAAACACCCCACAAACTGTGAGGTGTAAGTTAAAGTTTATTTATTCATCTGTTTTCTTTGAAATGATATATCGTGGTCTACCCTTAACTTCCTCATAAATTCGGGCAATATAATAGCCGATAATACCGAGGGCGAGCATCAGACTTCCGCCGATTAAAAGCAAGAGCAAAATAACTGTCGTAAAGCCCTCTGCTGACTGACCAAGCAAAAATCTTACGAGGGTTTGCACTGCCATAACACCCATAAAAACCAGAAGCACACAACCCATTACGGTGATAATCTGCAATGGTGCGGTGGTGAATGAGGTTATATTTGAAATTGCGTATTTTGTAAGCTTGATAATACCCCATTTGCTTTCGCCGTTTTGTCTTTTCTGCACTTCGAACTCAACCTGTGTTGAATTAAAGCCCGACCAAAAGGAAAGTGCTCTGAAAAATGTGTTGCGTTCGGGAAGGGATAACAATGCATCAATAACCTTGCGGTCAATCAGCTTGAAATCAGAGGTACTTTGCATATCAACACCCACAAAGGCGCTCATAATCTTATAAAAAACCTTTGCAGAGAGCTTATGAAATGCTGATTCGTTTCCGCGGTCGGTTTTTACACCCTCAACAACTTCATATCCCTCTTGCCACAGAGAATACATTTCAAGAATTTTTTCAGGTGGAAATTGCAAATCACAATCAATAATTACGGCACAATCGCCCTTTGCCGCTTCAAGACCTGCATAAATTGCCGCCTCTTTACCGAAATTACGACTGAAAGAAATTCCACGGATATTTTTATTTAGCACAGAGCACTCGCAAATCTTTTTATAAGTGTTATCCTTTGAGCCGTCGTCAATAAAAATGAGTTCACAGGGAATTGACGCGTTTTCAAGAAGTGAACGCACGGTTTTTGCGGTGTTATGAATATTCTGTTCTTCGTTATAAGACGGAATTATTACTGAAAGCAACTATATTTCCTCCAAAAATTTGTTAAGATAAATATATCACTTGAAACGGGCTTTGTCAATGAAACAAGGTGTTGAAAAACCGCTTTATATATGATAAAATGAATTAATAAAATAGTTTGAATAGGTGGTCATTATGACAGAAAAAGATATTCAGAATTTAAAAAACATTGAAGCACACGAAAAAAACGGTGTCGAAATCCCCTATCACAACAATGTTGTTATTGAAGATGATGTTAAAATCGGCAAAGGTACTTGTATTTTACCCGGCACAATTCTTTATTCGGGTGTTGTAATCGGTGAAAATTGCGTAATCGGCCCTAACACTCTTATTAAAGACAGCGTTATCGGTAACAAAGTTAAGCTCAACAGCGTTCAATGCTATCAATCAAAAGTATTAGACGGTGCGGATATTGGACCTTTCGTACAAATTCGACCCAATTCGGTTGTTGGTGAAAATGTGCATCTCGGCAACTTCGTTGAGGTTAAGAATTCAACCATTGACACAGGTACAAAGGTTTCACACCTTACTTATGTTGGTGATTCTGATGTGGGCAAGCGCGTAAACTTCGGTTGCGGTACTGTTACAGTTAACTATGACGGCAAGAATAAGCACAGAACAACAATTGGTGATGACTGCTTTATCGGTTGTAACACAAATCTTGTTGCTCCCGTTAAGGTTGGCGACGGTGCATACACAGCGGCAGGTTCAACAATCACAGAGGACGTTCCCGACGATTCACTTGGTATTGCAAGAGCAAGACAGGTCAACAAGTTCCAATGGCGAATCAAAAATAAAGACAGATTTACAAAATAAATTCTCACAATAAAGGAAAAATATAATATGTTCAACAGATTCAGAAAGAAAACCACTGGAGCTGTCGGCACACCTGAATTTATCGTGGCGGGGCTTGGAAATCCCGATAAGAAATACACCCTCACACGACATAATTCGGGGTTTTTGTGCATAGATATGCTTTCACAAAAATTAAATTTCAGGGTTGATAAGTTAAAATTCAAGTCGCTTATGGGTGATACTACAATAAACGGTCACAGATGTATTGTTATGAAACCACAGACTTATATGAACAACAGTGGCGAGGCAATCAGAGAATGTGCCGCATTCTATAAAATTCCACCCGAAAATGTAATTATTATTTATGATGATATTTCTCTTGATGTGGGCAAGCTTCGTATTCGCAGAAAGGGTACTGACGGCGGTCACAACGGAATTAAGAGTATAATTTATCATCTCAATAATGACCAATTTCCGCGAGTTAAAATCGGTTGCGGTAAAAAGCCGCACCCCGATTATGATTTAGCGGATTGGGTGCTTTCAGAATTCAAAAAAGACGAGCAGCGAGCCCTTGAGCCCGCACTCGAAAATGCTTGCAAGGCAATTGAACTGCTTGTAAACGGTGAAATTGACAAGGCTATGAACTTATACAATAGTTGAGGCAAAAACTATGTCTGCATTTGAACGTGCAATCAGAATATCTGCAGAATATCAAGGCGTAGAAAACAGTATTAAAAAAGGTTTTCTGCCTCAAGGTGTGTTGGGGCTTATCCCCGTGCAAAAGGCACATATCGTTTCTGCGCTCACAGAGAGTCTTGAAAAAAAGGCTCTTATTGTCGTGCCTGACGAGAAAGAAGCAGTACGACTTTGCGATGATTTAACCGCATTTGGTAAAAATGTACTCCACTACCCCGCCCGCAGTTTTTCGTTCTGGACAACTGACGGACAGTCTTATGAATATGAGCAGAAAAGAATTAAGGCACTTCGCCGTATGCTTGACGGCAAGTGTGATGTTGTTGTAGCCTCCGCCGAGGCGGCAATTTCTTACACAGTTCCGCCCGAAATTCTCCGTCAGAAATCAGTATTGCTCAAAAAGAATGAGGAAATACCTCTTGAAAATATTTTAATGTCGCTGAACGCGGCAGGCTATAAGCGTGTTGACGCGGTTGAGGGTGTGGGACAATTCTCTTGCCGTGGCGGAATTGTGGACTTTTTCTCACCCGATGATGACGAGCCTGTGAGAATTGAGCTTTGGGGTGACACGGTTGACACAATGTGCCGTTTTGATGTTCAATCGCAGAGAAGAACAGTTAACATTGACGAGATTTTAATTGCTCCGTCAAAGGAAATAATTATTGATAATCCTACAGAATTAGCTGAAAAAATACAGAATTTAGCTAAAGGTGTTCGCGGTAAAAAGGCTGACACAGTAAAAGAAAAGCTTTATGCAGATATTGACCGACTTAAAAGCGGTGTGAGTGTAGGCTCTGCCGACAAATATTTACCGCTTTGCTACCCCCCTGCCACGATTTTTGATTATGCAGAGGGTTATATGCTTTTCGCTTTTGAAACGGGCGGAATAAAGGAAAAAATAAATTCTTCACAAAAATTACTGCTTGAAGATATTAAATCAGGCATTGAAGACGGAACTCTGTGCAAGGGACTTGACAAATTTACCCTTACATTTGCTGAATTGGTGTCGAAATATGAAGAATACAAGGCAACTTATGTTGATAATTTTGCCCGCGGAAGCTTTGATACACCTATAAAGAGTCTTACAACCTTTAACGGCGGTACTCTGCCAATCTGGAACGGCAGACTTGATGTGCTTATGGAGGACATTAAGCCTGTGCTCACCAAAGAAAGCACCGTTGTGGTATTTTCGGGTACTGAAAAGAGCGCAAAAAATCTTGCTGAAACCTTAACTGACGAGGAAATACCGTCGGTTTATTTCCCCGTTATTCCTGCAGAATTCCCAAAGGGTGCGGTATCGGTGCTCCCCGGCTCGCTGACCTCAGGATTTTCATTCCCACGCGAAAAGCTTTATATTTTCACATATTCTAAAGTTTATCAGAGCAAGGCAAGAAGAAAAAATACGGGCTTTAAGGCAAAGGATACCATTCATTCACTTGACGAGCTGAAAAAGGGTGACTATATTGTTCACTCTGTTCACGGTATTGGTATTTTTGACGGCGTTACTCAGCTTGAAGCCAACAAGATTATAAAAGACTACATCAAAATCAAGTACGCCAAAAGTGATGTGCTTTATGTGCCCGTCACCCAGCTTGATTTGGTGTCAAAATATATTGGTCCCCACGAGGACGACGGCAAGGCAATAAAGCTTAATCGCTTGGGCGGTGCAGATTGGGAAAAATCAAAAAGCAAGGTTCGTTCTGCCGTTAAGGATATGGCAGACCAACTCATAAAGCTTTATTCGCAGCGCATGCACACCGAGGGCTATGCGTTCTCGCCCGATATTGATATGCAGCTCGACTTTGAACGCCGTTTTGAATTTGAAGAAACGGGCGACCAGTTGCGTTCAATTGACGAAATTAAAAACGATATGGAAAAGCCCTACCCCATGGACAGACTTCTTTGCGGTGATGTGGGCTTTGGCAAAACTGAGGTTGCCTTGCGTGCAGTTTTCAAGTGTATTGCAGACGGCAAGCAATGTGCGATTTTGGTGCCGACCACCATTCTGGCACTTCAGCATTATCAGACAATTCTAAAACGCTTTGACGGTTTTCCCATTGAGGCGGAAATGCTTTCACGCTTTCGCACCCCAACGCAGAGGGCAAAAATCATTAAGGGTGTTAACACAGGATTTATCGACATTATTGTTGGAACTCATTCATTGATTGCAAAAAATGTAAAATTCAAGGATTTAGGTCTTTTAATTGTTGATGAGGAACAACGCTTCGGTGTGGCTCAAAAAGAGAAAATCAAAGAGAAATTCCCCGGTGTTGATGTGCTTACTCTTTCGGCAACTCCCATTCCCCGCACACTTAATATGGCTATGTCGGGAATTCGCGATATGTCGGTTATTGAAGAGGCGCCCTCTGACCGTTTCCCCGTACAGACTTATGTTGTTGAACATAATCTTCCCCTACTCTGCGAAGCCATGGAAAAAGAGCTTCGCCGTGGCGGTCAGGTTTATTTCTTACACAATCGCGTTGAAACCATTGACGGTGTTGCAAATTCGATTAAGGAATTCTTGCCCGATGCACGAATTGCCGTGGCTCACGGTAAAATGAACGAGGAGCAATTAAGCGATATATGGCGTGATTTGATGAACGGCGAGATTGATATTCTTGTATGCACAACGATTATTGAAACCGGTGTTGATGTGCCCAACGCAAACACGCTGATTATTGAAGATGCAGACCGTTTAGGTCTTGCACAGCTTCATCAGTTGCGCGGTCGAGTTGGCAGAAGCGCAAGACGTGCAAGTGCTTATCTCACATATAAACGCGATAAAAATTTGAGTGAAGTTGCTTACAAGAGATTGCAGGCAATAAGAGAATACACAGAATTCGGCTCGGGCTTTAAAATTGCAATGCGCGACCTTGAAATCCGCGGTGCAGGTAATCTTTTAGGTGCACAACAGCACGGTCATCTTGCGGCAGTCGGCTATGATATGTATATGAAGCTTTTAAGTGAAGCTATCAGCGACGAAAAGGGCGAAGCACCCAAAAAGCAGCGGGAATGTCTTATTGATTTGCAGATTAACGCTCATATTCCCGATAAATATATTTCCGCTCTTTCGCACAGACTTTCAGTTTACCGCAGAATTGCTGATGTACGCACCTTTGAGGATGCAGAGGATGTGCGTGATGAATTACGCGACCGTTTTGGTGATATTCCCCCGTCGGTTGAGGGGCTTATTGAGGTTTCGCTTTGCAGAAACAAGGCATCTGCCCTCGGAATTTACGAAATCGGTCAGCGCGGTGACACAATTGCTCTTTTCTGCGAAGAAATCAACGCAGCTTTAGTGCTTGATATTTCATCGGTTCTTCGCGGCAGAGTCAGTGTGACTTCAAAGGGCAAAATGAGCATAAATGTTAAAAAATTACCTGAGCAGAATTCTCTTGACACCCTTAAAGAGATTTTTGAGGCAGTGGAGGCTTGCAGAAAATGATTGGAACAATAGTAAATGTGGGTACAATTCTTACGGGAAGTATAATCGGCAGTATATTCAAAAAAGGTATCAAGCCCCAATACACAGGTGCATTGATGAATGCTATGGGACTTGCGGCGGCAGGTATAGGCATAAATTCAGTTGTACAGAATATGCCGAACAGTAAATATCCCGTGCTTTTCATTGTGAGCCTTGCTCTCGGCAGTCTTATCGGCAATATGCTTGACATCGACAAAAAATTCAATAATCTTATTGAGAAAAGCGGTAAGAGTGAGCTTGGCAAAGGACTTTCAACGGCAATTCTGCTTTTCTGCATAGGAAGTCTTTCGATTTTAGGACCTATCCGCAGTGCTCTTTATGACGACCATACATATCTTTTCACTAACGCCACACTTGACCTTGTGACAAGTATGGTTTTAGCCTCAACCTACGGAATCGGTATTGCGTTTGCCGCTGTTGTTCTGTTCTGTTGGCAGGGCGGAATTTATCTGCTTGCAACAATTGTGGGCGGATTTATGAGCGCGGAAATGATGTGTGAAATCAGCATTGTGGGCGGATTTTTAATTGCCGCTTCAGGTCTTTCAATACTTGAAATCAAGAATTTGAAAACCCTGAATATGCTCCCTGCGCTCATTGTGCCTCCCCTTTGGTTTGGAATTTTAAAAATTATTGAGCTTTTCTAATGTAAAGTTATTTCACTTTACATTTTTAGCTTTTCACATTCGCGGAATGCGTTGATAAATATAGGATTTTAATTTTGGTAAAGCTTTCGAGCTTTACAGATATATTGTTGAAATGGGTGGTGATACCGTGAAGAAAAAGCTTTCTCCTGTACTGATTTTTGCAGGGATTATAAACTTTTTTCTGTTCTTTGTAAAATTTTATATCGGTATTCGCACAAACAGTCAATGTATCTACACCGACAGTATCAACAACCTTATGGATACGCTTTCGCTGATACTGGCGCTGATTGGAATTTCATTTATAAACAAGCCTGCTACTACCCGCTTTAAATATGGATTTGGCAGAATGGAAGATATGACATCTTTTATAATGTCACTCATTATGACCGTGGCGGGTCTGGGCTTTGCTTACAGCTCGTTAGGTCGTCTTATGACGCCTGTTCCCGTATGGTATTTCACAAAATACGCAATAATTATCGGGGCGACCTGTCTTGTTAAATTGGTATTAGGTATAATTTTCGCGACAAAATACAAAAAAACAAACTCGGCAGTAATCAAAACTGTTATGCTTGATTCATTTCTCGATTGCGGAATTACTGCGGTGACACTTATATCCTTTACCCTTTCAAATTCTGTAGGATTTGTGCTTGACGGAGTTTTCGGGCTTATAATAAGTATAATCATAGCGGTTGCAGGAATTCGGCTTATTATTTCATCGGTTTCGGAGCTCATTGGCAAACACCACGAGGAATATGAAGCGAAGGTTATTGAAATCATTGCAAATACAGATGAAAACATTGTTATAAATGACATTGCAATTCACACCTACGGTAAAGAAAAGGTTTATGTTGCACTTAATTTATCTTTAACTGACCGTGAAAAAGAACTTGCGGCAGTTCAGAATACAATAAAATCAAGGCTGAATGAGGATTTGGGATATAATTCGGCTATTGAGTGGGAGGTAATCTCGTGAAAAAAGGAAAAGGTAAAAAGGCTTTAAAGGTAATAGGCATTATTTTAGCCGTGATTGTGCTTTTGGGCTCACTTGGCGGGCTTGCAAATGCAATCAGTAACAAGGCTCACCTTGGAAGCATTGAGGAATTATCGGCGGTCCCCTTTGAAAATCAGCTTGTGCCAGAAAAGGACACAGACGGTGTGTGGACCTTCACAACTGACGAGGATTTCAGAGTAATGCAATTAACCGACGTACATATAGGCGGCGGATGGATGTGCACCTCAAAGGACACAATGGCGCTGAATGCCGTTGCGGCTATGATTACTGCAGAAAAGCCCGACCTTGTAATAATTACAGGTGACCTTGTTTACCCTGTACCCTATCAGGCAGGAACCTTTAATAATATGAATTCCGCAGAGCTTGTTGCTACACTTATGGAATCTTTGGGGGTTTATTGGTTGCCCGTTTTCGGTAATCACGACACAGAAATCTATTCAAAATATACCCGTGAAGATATTTCAGATTTCTATTCTGACGAAAAATGGACTTACTGTCTTTTCCAGAATAACAGTAACGATGATGTTGACGGCTACTGCAATGCCGTTATAAATGTTAAGAATTCACAAGGTATTATTACTCAATCACTCTACACCTTTGATACTCACTCTTATGTTGACGGTGACTATCTCGGCATTGGTTGGAAATACGATAATATTCACGAAAATCAGATTGAATGGTATAAGGCAAATGTTGAGAAATATAACAAGCAGAATGTTGACCTTATAAACTCAAGCAATGCTGAAAATAAGGAAGAATTACTCAATACATACAGTACAGTAAAATCTCTTGCGTTCTGGCACGTGCCCAATACTGAATATCTTGACGCTTGGAATGAATATGTAGAAGCAGGCTACGAGGATACAGAAAACACAAAATATTACTACGGTGTTGTTGGCGAAACGGGTAAAATGGTTTATTCGGGTGTTTACGAAGACGAAATCTTTGAGGCAATGCAAGAAATGGGAAGCACAAAGGGTATTTTCTGCGGTCATGACCACCTTAATAACTTCTCAATTGAATACAAGGGAATTCGCCTGACTTACGGCTTCAGCATTGACTATCTTGCTTATTCGGGCATTTCAAAGCTCGGCTCACAGCGCGGCTGCACTATGATTACCGTAAAACCCGACGGCAGCTTTGATTGTGTTGCGGAAAATTATTATCAGGACAAATATCAGTCAGTTTTAGGCGTAAAAGAAGAAGTTACAATGCAGGAATTGGGTTCTGCTGAATAATAAACTACAAAATAAAACAACATTTTATTGACGAGAAAACAGGTATCAATTACACATTGCACGGCAACTATGATTTACCCGATTGGGGTAAACAGATATCTTGCTGAATCGATAGCCAAGCAGAAGAAATGTTTTTTCGGCTTGTAGAACAGATGTCAGAGTGTAAGGGAGTAACCGAACAACTAAAATCTGAAAATCAAATGGAGTGGGTTGCTTGGATGAACAACATCCGTAGCAAAGCCACCAAAATCGTAAACACCGATTTGATATTCGCATAACGACAATGGCGGCAGGGATAGTATATATCCTTGCCGCCATTATTTTCTGTTAGACACTACATATTCAATTGTTTTGTAGGCTGAAGCAATTAAATCCTATTATGCTTTTTTATTACCATCTTATCACAAGCTGCCAGAACACCGGGCAGAACAAACAGGATTAGCAGCGTCGCGCAAAGTGCGCCCATGGAAATGGTTTTTACGATGGCGGTAACCGTCGGATTATTAAACATACCGCCTACCGCTGCCGTAACCAAAATTAAGATCAGACCCGAGGTCATAATTGTATGAATTGAACCTGCATACGCCATTTTTAATGCATCCTTTACGTTCGCCGTCTTGCGAGCCTCACAATAGTAATCGGTGAGAAGGATACCATAGTCAACGGTAGAACCCATAAGGATACATTCCACAATCAGCAACGCGAGATAATAAATACTGCCGTTCAAAACTCCCGTTATGGTAATGGTGATATAAACACCGCACTGTACCAACAAAACGAGGATTAAGGGAATGGAAAGTGATTTGAATGTAAGTGCTACGATGATGAAAATCGCCAATGCCGTGAGTAATGTAATAAACAAAAGCTCGTTATCAAAGGTTTTTTGCATCTCATAATTCATCGCTGCATTACCGACCAAATAGTATTCGCCATCCAGCTTGTCGCTTCCGAACTGCTCAAGATCAGCAAAGAATGCCGTCGTTTCTTCACTATCCTCGGGATAGGTGGAAGTGATAATAAGTCTTGAATATTTTTCCGTTACAAGCTGTTTCTTTCCTTCATCCAAGGAATCCTGTGTTTCAAGGAGTTTTTTACGCATATCCGCATCAATAACAGACTCGAAACGAGAATCGGTAAGCACATCTTCAATCATATAATTGAACAATGTTTCCAAGGTCATTGTCCATTCGGGATCGGCATTTTTGGAACTTTCTGCATACAGATACATCAGCTCAATCATAGAGCTATCCAAATTCTGGGTCAGTCCGCCTAAAAGCTCTCCCATTTCCGAAGCGGTATAGGCTTTGCCGGAAATCACCGCGGTAACCATTGTTCTTGCGGAGGAAAGCATATCGGAAGTATCCGCATCGATTTTATCCGCATATTCACTGCCGGACAGCACATCATCAATAACAAATTCGATAAACCCTGCCACCGAAAGCGTCCAACCGGATGTATTTCCGTGTCGGCTGACATACAGAAGGTACAACTGCCGTGCCTGTTCCTTGCTCATTCCCATCAGACCCGAAATTTGTTCAGCAGTATAAGATATACCGTTTACAGAACCGTTGATAATTGCCTGTGCAGTAGAAAGACTGCTAATCTCATCACTGCCCATCATCGAACCGAGCATATCAGAGTTATTCATCAAGAAGTTAATGATGGTGTGCATTGAAAGTGTCCAATTATTGCTTTCACTTTCAGAGTCTTTGACCGTATATAGCATTTTCAGCATACCGCTGTCCATACCGAGCAGATTAGAAAGTTCACTATAGGTAAACTTAGTACCATTTACAGATGCTTTGATCATCTGCTGCATCATCTGCAACTGCCCGATTCTTGTGTCGTCCAAATATTTTTTCATTACAGAGTCAGCAAGAATAAAATCAACTGCTTCTTCCATAGACATAGTTTTATTTGAAATGTCGCTTCCGTAATAGAGTCGGAAAACAATCTCTATCATATCTTCTTCTATGCCGAAAACCTGAGCCAATGTTGCAGAATCAAGCGGCGAGCCCGAAACAGCCAACTGAACGACTTGGTTTAACTGACGCAGTTGCGCATTATCGGGAGAAAGCTGCAAGGCGCTATTTAGAAAATCGGGCAATGTCATAGAATTTACCCCTTGGTACGCAAAGATTGCATTTACCTGCGTTTCTTGCATTCCGGTAATGCCTGCCAATGTCGCGGCATCCATTTTTTGCCCGGAAACCGAAAGCTGAATCAGTGTATCCATTGTTTTCAGTTGCGCCTTTGTTGCTTCATCAAAGGAAGAACCAAATATTGGATGATTAAGAAGCTCGCTGTTCAGAAAAGCGGTGAACTGCGAAAGTGTCATTGTTTTATCGCTGACATCCTGTGCATTATGGAGGATGAAAACGGTTTTTACAAGGGATTCATCAATTCCAAGCATAGAAGACAGCTCGGCGGTGCTTCTCTGTGTCTGAAGAGCTTTCTTATCGGTAAAGGAAGCCAGCATCTTGACTTGTTCCATTGTGCTTTCATCCAGATAGGAAGAAAATACGGGATCGTTAGCGATGTCGTTTTGCAGGAAGCTTACAAACTCAGGGAGTGTCATTGTTCCGGGAACATAGCTGTCAGACATTGCATAGTAGTAAACAAATAATAATTTTACAGTGTCGGCATCCATATCAAGCAAAGAGGCAATATCCTTATATGTATAAGGAGTGGTCATTTTCTTTGAATCGGTAAAAGTCGCAAGCTTTGTCATTTGGCTTAAGGTGGATGCATCAAACATAGAGCCGTATGTTGGATCCTTTGCTACCTCGTTAATTACAAAATCCGCAAAGGTTGCCAATGTCATACTACCGGTAGAAACATTGCCTTCTTCCATGTAGTAAAGCAGGAACAAATCTTTTATGTTAGCTGCATCCATATCAAAGAAGTCAGCTAACTCATCTGCGGTCATTGGTGTAGTCAATGCTTCGGCATCAGCAAATTTGTCCAGCATTTCCACATTTTCTTTCATATCATCATCGATATACTCGGAAAATGTTTCGTCGTTCATAACGGTATCGGAAATAAAAGAAAGAAATTCGGCGGCGGTCATTGTACCGGTCTTTCCATTATTGTAATAATCGTAATATAGCATATCAATCACGCCGGAATTTAACGAAATATCCTCGCTCATATCTCCCAACGCTTCTGCCAACTCACCCGAGGTGTAAGGCTTGCCGAGGATTGTTCCGTATCCCAAAACCGATTTTACATTTTCGTCTTTTTCTAAATCAGCAATCAGTTCATTAACCTTATCTTCATCCTGATTTTCATAAACCATTACAACAGTATTGCTTTTTGGGAAAATATCAGCAATTGCATCTTCCTCTGCAAGCGTATAGGCAATGCCTGTTTGTTGCTGAAGAATATAGGAACCGATGAATAGAAGCACAAACAATCCCGTCATAACATATCGCATTTTATGACTGAACTTCGCCGCCCAGTTTGTCGGGATATGCAACGATTTTTTCGCTGTCTTTTGTATCAGCTTATCACAAGCCAAAATAATACCCGGCAGCATCGTTAATACGCATACCATACTGATAAAGACACCCTTTGCCAGTACGATACCGAGGTTTGCGCCGATCTTGAAACTCATAAATACGAGCATTATCAAGCCGATGACCGTAGTAAGCGAACTGGATGCGACAGAGGAAAAGGAAGATGCCAGAGCGTTCTTCATTGCCTGCTTGCTATCAGGTTCCAGCTCTTTTTCTTGCCTGTAACGGTTCATCAGAATGATGGAGTAATCCATAGAGAGAACCAACTGCAGGATTGCTGAAATGGAATTTGTAATGCTTGCTACGCTTCCAAGGATTAGGTTCGTTCCACCGTTGATGACGACAGCCACGCCGATAACGACGAGGAACAGCAAGGGCTCGATCCATGAACCGCACATAATGAACAAGATTGCCAGCAGGATCGCCAGAGCGGTTACGATAAGAGACATCGGGATCGCCGGGAAACCGCTGTCGTCGGTTTTCCATACCATTGTATAATCGGCAAATTGTGATTCCAGCGAGGCCTCAATTGCCTCTTCTTCGTCGCTGCCGTAATCACAAGACATATTCAATACGAATAATGTGTGATTATCCTTATTGTAATCACTGCTTTGGGCATCATAATCAACGCTATCCACATATGTAATGACACTGAGTTCGTCCAAAACAGTTTCCTTTTGGGCATCGGTCAGGTCATCGAACATCACGCGAATGGTATTCGAGGTCTCCATTTCGGGAAATTCCTCTTCCATAATATCAAGACCCGCCTTCATATTGGAATCGTCCGGCAGGTATTTTGTCATATCTTCATTGATTTCTACAAACTGAGAACAAATGATACTTACAACCGCCAGTATCAGCATAGTCACAAGTATAACGATTCGTTTGTTCACAATGAAATTGGATAATTTTTTTATCATAATTTCTGCATTCCTCCGTTATTCATTATGTAACACAATTGACATTTTAACATCTATATATTATAATCAACATGTGTAGTTTTTACAACCGTCAGATGTTTGGCAAACGGTTGTACAATCTACAAATCGCTAAAAACCGTTGACTTTACAGCCATACACAATAATTTGTCGATAGGAGTGCGCTTATGAATCAAAGAATTATGCTAACAAAGAAACTTCTGAAAACCAGTTTAACAAATTTGCTCCAAGCACAGAACATTTACCAGATTTCCATCCGTGAGCTTTGTGAAAATGCGGGAATCAATCGCTCCACCTTTTATAAATACTACGGAAGTCAGTTTGAACTGCTATCTGAAATGGAACAAGATCTGCTTGTCAGCATAGAAGATGTGCTTGCCGCGCAGGACGCTTACAGTAAAAATGCCATCGAACAAATTTTGATTTATTTGGAAAATGATATCGAGTTTATTCGTTTACTTCTCAATTCCAATGTTGATCCTGAATTTCCAAAGAAATTGTTTTCCTTGTCCCCAATTCAGCGTATGCTAAACGAGTTAATGGCTGACATGCCGGAAGAGGAATATGAGTACTACTATCGTTTTCTGCTGTTTGGAGCCTATGAAATTGTAAGAACATGGGTAAACAAAGAAAACCGTGAAAAACCTGAGTGGTTGGCAGCTTTACTCTTTAGAATGATCCTACTGGCAAAAGAGAAACATATGCCGAACGCAACAAAGTAAAAGCGGCATAGCCATAGGCTACACCGCTTAACGAAATTAATTATTCAGTTTAGATACAAGAGCTACTTTGGGGCACCCGCTCTATCGAAGAAGCCCCAAGAGGATGTTTTTTATGTGCAAAACTATTTTATTTCATCAAGGTTAGCGCCTTTGGTTTCCTTTACTTTAAGCGTAAACATAATTGCGGCAACGGTGACAGTTGGAATTGACACCGCAAGGCAAGCCCACCAGATAGGCATAATTGTCATACCTACAATTGTGCAAACATAGCCGAGTGCCAGACCAATAATAACCAGAAGCCCCTCTGCGCCTACAACTGATGCACGGATATCCGTTGGAACCTTTTCGGTCATCATAACATTCATATAATCCCTGCCAATCCAATATGAGCCCTGGTAAAGTCCTGCAAGTGAGCCTACAAGGTAAGGATTCCAACCATTGAGAATTCCTAACACAAAGAGAATATACCCCACAACGCAGAGAATTGAGAAGCCCGTAACGGTTGCTTTTCTGCCCAATTTGTCAGCGATAAAGCCTGAAAGAAATGTGATTGTGGCATAAATTACAGGCACCATAAACAATGCTTTTGTAATATCACTTGTGCTCATTCCTGCACGATGCATTGAAGATTCAAAGTAAAGTGCGATTGCGGGCATTGCAGAATCAAAAATAATATGGGATATAATCAGCATTTTTGTGTCTTTATTTGAGAAAATATATTTCACGCCGTTAAAAACGCCCGATTGATTTCGCTGAGCTTGCTTTTGTTGCTTTTTAAGCTCTTTTTCTGCCTGACGCTCTTCGTAGGGGCGAGAAAGATATGCAATTCGCTCGTTTATAAATACCTTTGTGTCCTTTGCAAATAGAATAACGAGCAAAACTGCCACAAATCCGATAAGCGAGGGCACAAGGAAAATATCACGCCATTTTGTTGCGTCGTCACCCATCAATATATCACGGAGTGTGGGAATTAAAATAACACCTAAGATGCCGAAGCTTTTAAGAAAGCTGTAAATCTTTGCGCGGTGCTTATCGGGAGCTTCTTCGAGAATATAGATAATCTGAATATCGTGACCCATAAAGAAGCTGATTATTGCAAAGCCTATGAGGAACATTATGTAGCTTGAGGACAAATGAATTACTAAAAGTCCAACCGCCATACCAAGTGTTGAAAAAACGAAAAGCGGTTTTCTGCCCCATTTATCAGCAAGAGCCTTATAAAATGGCGTTATAATACCCAAAACATAAGTAAACACACCGATACTTGAATGGAATGCAAGTCCGTCTTCATAGGTATAATATTTGCCCATAAAGGGATTATTTACAAAGAATTCGGTTACGAATGAAGATTGCACCGTAACGGTCAGATTACTTGTAACCTCGTCGAGAATATTGACAATTGCAATGAGCAAAAGCAAGACGAAAAAATAACCTTTATAAACACCTTTTGTGCGTGTACGGTTAAGACGAGTCAATTGTTTTGATTCTTTTGCAATGATTTTTTCCTTTTTCATATTATCCTCCCCTTTTTTATAATTATATACAACAATTTCGTCGGGGTCAAGACCCCGCCCTACTGTTTGGGATGGGATTGTAGGGGCTGACGACTCGGCACCCCGAAGCAAAAACCTCCTTATCACAGGTTATTGAGGTAGCCGACACCTGCAAAATGATTACTCTCAAACACTTCAGCTATTATTACTGACGGGTTGACATCAAAATAAATTTCAATATGGAAATCAAGAAAAAACAAGCAGAAATTATCAGCAAGGTGTTAGCAAGGTGATATATTGAGGTTTATGCAAGGTGTTAGTATAATGTTAGTAAGGAGTGTTTTGTATGACAATAAAAGTTCAAATAGGTTTAAGAGTAACCGAAGAAACAAGAGAAAAACTTATCAAACAAGCTGAAAAAGAAAACCGTTCGGTAAATAATTTAATAGAAACCATTATAGACAAATATCTCAAAGAAACAGAAAATTAATAATGTGGAGAAAGCTATGTTCAAAAAGATTTTAGCGATTTTTACTACGATTTCTATAATGATTTTATGCTTCACGGGGTGCGGAAAGCCTGAAAAGGATGACCCTGTATCAATAATTTTTGCCACGGATATGCACTATCTCTCCCCTGAGCTTACTGACGGCGGGGAATATTTTAAAAATGCCATAGCGCAGGGTGACGGCAAGGTGGTTGAATATTCATCAGAAATCAATGATGCTTTTTTTGCCGAGGTCATAGAAAAAAATCCCGATTTACTGATTTTAGGCGGAGATTTGACCCTCAACGGTGCATTACAGAGCCACAAGGATTTAATCGCCAAGCTTGAAAAGGTGCAGAGTGCGGGTATCGGGGTGCTCGTAATTCCAGGTAATCACGATGTGGACAATGAAAATGCCATAAAATACCTCTCTGACGGTGTAGAAAGTGTCGAGGCACTCACATCGACACAATTTTTTGAATACTATAATAAATTCGGTCGCGAGCAGGCATTAACCTATGACGAAAATTCATTCAGTTACATGTATATGGCATCTGAAAATCTTCGTATAATTATGCTTGATTCCAACTGCTACGGTAAAGGCTTCGTGAATGATTCGACGCTGGAATGGCTGAAAACCGCCCTTGAAGATGCAAAAAAAGACAATGCTGATGTGATTACGGTCACTCATCAAAACCTTTTTGCCCACAGTTCAATGCTGTCTTTCGGTTATCAGCTTTATAACGCTGACGAATTGCGGGCAATTCTTGAGGAATATGAAGTAAAGCTCAATTTAAGCGGTCATATTCACATTCAAAGCATTAAAGCTGAAAATGAAATCACCGAGATTGTGACATCTTCGCTTGAAATGTCACCAATTCAATACGGTCAACTAACCTACAACGGCAGTGAGGTTAAATATTCTGTGCAGAAAACAGATGTATCTGCGTGGGCGAAGGCTCAGGGCTTGGCTGATTCTGCTTTTGATGATTTTGAAGCTTATGCAACAGAATATTTTGAATATACATCAAGGCTGAAGATTGAAAGCAAATTTGAGGGCTCATCTCTTACGAAGGAAGAAATCACCCTGCTTGCCGACACCTTTGCAAAGTCTAATACATATTATTTCTCAGGCGAAAAGTTTGACCCTGCGGAATTCAGCGAGGGTGTGAGATTGCTTGAAAGCAATGAGGACGCAGGATTTTATAAAAACTATATTAATTCAATTCTCGAAACCGCAGAAAATGAAAAAAGAAGCGTTACGGTTAAGTTGTAAATACATACAAAAATCCGCCTGCCGATTAAGGTAAGCGGATTTTTATTTTAAACATCTCTTATGGCAAAATATTGCCCGCAGATTTATAGATTTCATACCATTCCTCACGGGTTAAATTTATATCTGTTGCCTTCAGACAATCAGCAAGCCGAGTAAGGTTGGTTGTGCCCGTAACAGGTTGCATTTTTGCAGGATGACGAAGAATCCACGCAAATGCCATAGTCGTTTTTGATACGCCATACTTCTCACCAAGCTTTTCAAGTGTATTGTTAAGCTCGGGGAACTTTTCGTTATCAATAAAGCAACCTTCAAAAAATCCGTACTGCATTGGTGACCAGGGCTGAATTGTAATCTTATTAAGACGGCAGAAATCAAGCACACCGCCGTCACGATTAACCGCTGAGTCATTATACATATTCACATTTATGCCCGACTGAAGCATTGGTGCGTGCATAATGCCGAATTGAAGTTGATTTGCACAAATTGGCATATCAAGTGAATTTTGAAGAAGCTGTATTTGATGCGGGTTTTGGTTGGAAACGCCAAAATTGCGAACTTTTCCCGAAGCTTTAAGTTCATCAAATGCCTTTGCAACTTCCTCAGGCTCCATAAGTGCATCGGGACGGTGAAGAAGCAAAACATCAATATAATCGGTACCGAGCCTTTTAAGACTACCGTTAACCGATTCAACAATATGCTCATAAGAAAAATCAAACATCTTGCCGGGAACAATTCCGCATTTTGTCTGGATAATAACATTCTCTCGCATTGAGGGTAAAATTGCTTTTCCAAAAACTACTTCGCTTTGTCCCCTGCCATAAATATCGGCATGGTCAAAAAAGTTTGCGCCGTGCCGGAGTGCTGTGTTTACAAACGCAGAAACTTCTTTCTCGTTCATATTGCTGATACGCATACAACCAACCGCAATGGTAGGCACTTGCAATCCGCTTTTACCTAATTCTATATTATACATTTTAAGAATCCTTTCAATTAAAATCTGCTCCAGAAATCTATGCCCCAAGGGTGCGACTGTTCTTCCCATTCGTCACGGTGTTTGAGAATTTTTTCTCGCATTTCGGCAACCTTATCCTTGTATTTTTCGTCATTTGCAAGGTTTTGAGTTTCCCAAGGGTCATTTTTAATATCGTAAAGAAAAGTCCATTTATCCTCTTCGTTGTCACCATTGCGATATTCAATCAGCTTGTAATTCTCGTCTTTTACACCACGCACATAGTTATCGAAAATAAGATACAACTCATCACGGAAGTTTTCTCCGTGCTCACCATCTAACAAATCGGCAAAGCTTTTACCATCAACGGAATTGGGAATATCTACCCCCACCTTTTCGCAAAGTGTTGGGAAAATATCGTAGAGATAAACATAGGCGTCATTTCGGGCATTTGTGGCAATTCCCGGACCTGCCATAATCAAGGGGATTCGTACGCCATGCTCGTAAATATCCTCTTTACCAAGCCAACCGTGTTGACCCACTGCAAGCCCGTTGTCCCCCGTAAATACAATAATTGTGTTATCCTCTTCACCCGACTGATGTAAAGCGTCAAGCAATCTGCCGATTTCGTAATCGAGATGAGTTATCATTGCAAAATATTCGGCAATATGGCGTTTGATTTCTTTTTCATCACGGGGATAAGCGGCTAAATGCTCATCACGGTGCACCATTAAGGGATAATTCGTGTCAATAATCTCTTGAAAATTTGGTGGTAAAGTGATTTTCTCGGGGTCATACATCTGACGGAATTCGTCGGGCATTGTGCGTGGGTCATGAGGTGCTAAAAATGCAAGGTACATAAAGAAGGGTTTGTCTTTGTTTGCGTTTTTATTAAGCATTTCAATAGCTGCATCTGTAAGCAAGGTGCTTGAATGCTTACCGGGGTCGAATTCGTCACAATGCTGTGCCTGTGGATGATTATCGTTATAGAAATCCACAACAAAGTTTATAACATTATCATATTTACCCGTCGGGTCGTAACGGCAGGTGGGCACATTCCAATGGTCCCACATTCCGCCAAAGAAAATCTTTGCGCCTTGGGTGAAACTGCGAGCATACGCAGGGCATCCGTTGTGCCATTTACCGAGTCCGATTGTTTCATAACCGTTATTCTTAAAGGTTTCGGCAAGGGTTTTGTGCTCAGGCGGAATATTCCCTCCTAATTCTTCAAGATGAAAGGGATTGCGACCTGACATAATCATTGCACGGCTCGGCATACAAACTGCACCGCAAGTGCCACCTGCAATATGGGCACGGACAAAGGATGTGCCGCGCTTGGCTAATTTATCAAGATTCGGTGTAATGATTTCTTTATTTCCAAGTGCGTGAATTGTGTCCCAACGCTGGTCGTCAGTAACTATAAACAAAACATTAGGTTTTTTCTGCATAAAAATCCCACCTTTAACAAGTAAATTATACTGTAATCTGCTTAAATTTACAATAGGAACAAAAAAATCCCCACCGATTTCTCGATGGGGAGTAATTTTTTGTTTAGAATCCGTCACCTACAACGATTACATACTCAATTTCTGCATCTGCTTTTTCAATCATAATTGAGTTAATTTGCAGGTTTCTTATGGAAATTACTGAGGTGTAACTCCAAGTTCCTTTTTCAATTATGCCGTCACTATTTATTTTCACCTTTACGGTGGGGTCGGCATAATGCACTTTAATATCGGCTTCTTCAAACTTGATGTCAAAGTTAGGGAACTGTTCTGCCGCAGTTGAAACATTACCCAGAACATTAATTGCGTGACCAACTGTTCCGCCTTGTGCGTCACCATAAATACCATCGGTCTGTTCAACCATTTTCATTTCAATTACAGTATATTCGCCATCTTTATATGCCTTTGCGGTATCAATGTCAGAAGCTACAAGATTTGTGTATCCGCCTGTAATTCCGCCGTATGTTGTTGTATTTTTTTCAAGAGCAGAGTTGATTATCGGTATTAAAATCTGAACGAACCAATTCATTGCGCCATCACCGTCATTTACAACAAGCTTGGGCATTGTCATAGTCTGTGACGATTCGGCAGTTGCGTGTGACTTTGTTGCCGCCTGCTTATAAAACTCTGCAATCTGCTCTTTTGACCAATCTGCAGGGTTGTCTGAAAGTGGCTCACTATTTTCTTGTGTTTCTTCTTGCTTTTCTTCTTTATTATTGTTTTCTTGTGATTGTGTCGATGAGTTATCCTCTACATTCTGTGAATTTTCAGACACATTTTCATTTGATGGTACATCTGAATTCCCGTTATTTGCAGTGTTTTCATTAGTTGACACATTAGCGTTGGCTTTTTCGCCTTTTTTTATACCCGCATCTTTACCCATTGAAACTACGCCTAAGGTAAGCACCACCGCAAGAACAATTGCCAAAAAACTTCGCCAATTTGATGACGCTTGTTCTTTTTTCAATGCTTTTATTTCAGCTTGTTCAAGAGTTAATGTTTTCTTTGACATAATAATTCCCCTTTCAAAAACCATTCCTATAATGATATTACGACAAACTGAACACTTTGTCAATCAAATATAAAACAAAATCCCCACCGATTTCTCGATGGGGAGATTTTTGTTGTTTTATATACGGGACGCCGAGGTCGTCGTCCCCTGCATTTTATTTATTCCGTATGAATTAAGTTTTAGACTTATTTCATATCCTTGATAGTAGCCTGAGCTGCTGCGAGGCGAGCAATCGGAACACGGAAGGGTGAGCAAGATACATAGTTGAGGCCAATCTTGTGGCAGAATTCAACTGAAACGGGGTCGCCGCCGTGCTCACCACAGATGCCGTAGTGGAGCTCTTTGCCGCTTGCCTTACCCTTAGCAACTGCCATTTCCATAAGAGCGCCAACGCCGTTCTGGTCAAGCTTTGCAAATGGGTCGTTTTCGAAAATCTTGCAATCATAGTATGCTGTAAGGAACTTACCAGCGTCATCACGGCTGAAGCCGTATGTCATCTGTGTAAGGTCGTTTGTACCGAAGCAGAAGAAGTCAGCTTCTTTAGCGATTTCATCAGCTGTGATACATGCTCTTGGGATTTCAATCATTGTACCTACTTCGTACTTAAGGTCTGCGCCTGCAGCTGCGATTTCAGCATCAGCAGTTTCAACAACTACCTTCTTAACGAACTTAAGCTCTTTGATTTCACCAACAAGAGGAATCATGATTTCGGGAACAAGGTTCCAGTCAGGATGAGCCTTCTTAACATTGATAGCTGCACGGATAACAGCCTTTGTCTGCATCTTTGCAATTTCAGGATATGTTACTGCAAGACGGCAACCACGGTGACCCATCATGGGGTTGAACTCATGAAGAGAAGCGATGATAGCCTTGATGTCTGCAACAGTCTTACCCTGTGCTTTTGCAAGTGCTTCAATATCGGCTTCCTCTGTGGGAACGAATTCATGAAGCGGAGGATCGAGGAAACGGATAGTAACGGGGTTACCTTCAAGAGCTTCATAAAGCTTTTCGAAGTCGCTCTGCTGATAGGGAAGAATCTTCTCAAGAGCAGCTTCTCTTTCCTCAACTGTATCTGAACAGATCATTTCACGGAATGCAGCGATTCTTTCAGCCTCGAAGAACATATGCTCTGTACGGCAAAGACCAATACCTTCAGCACCAAGCTCTCTAGCCTTCTTTGCATCAGCGGGAGTATCTGCGTTTGTTCTAACCTTAAGAGTTCTGAACTCATCAGCCCACTCCATGATTCTGCCGAACTCACCTGCGATTTCAGCATCAACTGTGGGGATGATACCGTCGTAGATAGCACCTGTAGAACCGTCAATAGAAATGCAATCGCCTTCTGTGAATGTCTTACCTGCAAGTGTAAACTTCTTGTTTTCTTCGTCCATGTTGATATCGCCGCAACCTGATACACAGCATGTACCCATACCACGAGCAACAACTGCTGCGTGAGATGTCATACCGCCACGTACTGTGAGGATACCTTGAGAAGCCTTCATACCTGTGATATCTTCGGGAGAAGTCTCAAGACGAACAAGAACAACCTTTTCTCCTCTTGCATTCCAAGCTTCAGCATCTTCAGCTGTGAACACAATCTTACCGCAAGCAGCACCGGGAGAAGCACCAAGACCTCTGCCGATAGGTGTAGCAGCCTTAATAGCCTTTGCATCGAACTGGGGATGAAGGAGTGTGTCGAGGTTTCTGGGATCGATCATAGCAACAGCCTTCTTCTTATCGATCATACCCTCGTCAACAAGGTCACACGCAATCTTAAGAGCAGCCTTTGCAGTTCTCTTACCGTTACGTGTCTGAAGCATATAGAGCTTCTTATTTTCAATTGTGAATTCCATATCCTGCATATCTCTGTAGTGATCTTCGAGAATACCGCAAACCTTCTGGAATTCAGCGAAAGCTTCGGGGAACTTTACAGCCATCTCTGCGATAGGCATAGGTGTACGAACACCTGCAACAACGTCCTCACCC
>CAZTLU010000002.1:0-56209 GCA_964614605.1 uncultured Eubacteriales bacterium | reverse complement strand
ATTGCTTCGCTAAGAGCACTATGCTTATCTTCGTCGGTAAAAAGATGATACATAGGACCTAACAGCAATACAATATCATAAGTATCACTTTCAAAACCAGACATATCACAAGCATTACCCTCATAAATTTTGATATTATGATGAGATTTAACTTTTTTCTTCATTATTTCAATGTTATGGGGAACAAGTTCCACCGCAGTAACATCATAACCTTTCTCTGCAAGTGCAATTGAATATCTTCCTGTGCCCGCACCTATTTCAATTATTTTTGCACCAGGTTTAAGATATTTTTCAATATATCTCATTGTTGTAAGATATTCCGGAAGTCTGCTTTTTCGCAATAATCTGCCTTCTTCATCGTAGTTATTGTAAAAATCAATAACACTGTTACCTGTTGTTCTCTTTTTCAATAGTTTTAAAAGTTTCATAAATATCCTCCTAAAATAAAAAAATGGTGTAAGCTTATAAATTAAGCCTACACCGTTATAATCATATCGTATAAATTTCAGTTACAAATCACGAAAATGAATATAGAGGTATAGACCTGCACAATATTGGTCGTGCAAGCCAATGCATATTCATATCAAGTTTTTTGATAAGATATGTGTTCATAATAATACCTCGAACTGAATTTTGATAAGAATAACATATAAACATTCATTTGTCAAGAATTTTCATTCGGGCGCTTCGTGAAGCGCCCCTACATATAATTACTATTATATTAAATATCATAAAACAATGAAAACGGGACGTCGAGTCGACGTCCCCTACGATTATGTTTATTTTTATTTTTTATGGCATTGGTGAACGCAGGTTTCGCAGCTTTCGGCGATAATCATATCGTCGATTGTTTTGCCTGCAGGAATAAGAGGTAAAACTCTTTCATCCTTATGAATTGTGCAATCAATCCATACAGGACAATTATCTTTCTGTGCTTTTTCGAATGCTTCTTTGAATTCCTCAAGAGTATTTGCTCTGTAGCCTTTTCCGCCAAAGCCCTCAATAAGCTTTACAAAGTCTGTTTTTCTTTGAGGGTCGGTCTGTGAAAATCTTTTACCATAGAAGCAACGCTGCCACTGACGAACCATACCGAGCACCTGGTTATTGAAAATAACGGTGATTATGGGAAGATTGTAGCTTACTGCGGTGCAGGCTTCATTGAGATTCATATGGAATGAGCCGTCGCCCGTGATATGAACAACTCGTCTGCCCGGGAACGCCATCTGTGCACCGATTGCGGCACCGTAGCCGTAACCCATAGTACCAAGACCGCCACTTGTAAGGAATGAACGGGGTGCGGTATGCTCGATATACTGAGCTGCCCACATCTGATGTTGACCAACATCTGTTACAAAAATTGTATCTTTAGGTGAGTTTTCACAGATAGCCCCAACAAGCTGATGAGGTGTGATGTGCTCTGTTGAATTTGTGGGAATATAATCTGACTTTTTAAATTCTTCAAGTGTATTGAGCCAATCGCTGTGGTCATTCTCTTTAACATAATGAAGAAGCGCAATAAGAATTGTTTTTACATCACCGATTAAATAATTATCAACGGCAACATTCTTATTTATTTCACTCAAGTCAATATCAATCTGTATAATTTTTGCTTTACTTGCAAAACGGTTTGTATCAAGCGCAACACGGTCTGAAAATCTTGTGCCGATGGCAATAAGGACATCTGCCTCATCAATAGCCTTATTTGTAACATAGTTGCCGTGCATACCAACAAGACCATAGTTGAGCTCGTCGCTATATCCAAGTACGCCTGCCGCCATAAGAGTATGGCAGGTTGGTGCGCCTGTTTTATGCACAAAGGTTTTTACGAGCTCTGATGCATTTGAAGAAATAACACCGCCACCGATTTCAATAACGGGGCGTTTTGCATTATTGATAATTTCAGCCACTTTTTTTACTTCGTCTTCATCGACATATGTATTTTCAACAATGGGATTTGGTTTCTTTGCTTCAAATTCTGTGACTGCGGCAGTAACATCCTTTGTAATATCAATGAGAACAGGACCTTTTCTGCCTGTATTGGCTATGCGGAAAGCTTCGCGGATTGTATCGGCAAGCTCTTCAACATCCTGCACCATAAAATTATGTTTTGTAATAGGCATTGTAATACCCGTGATATAAACCTCTTGGAAAGCGTCACGGCCGATAAGACCTTTGCCAACGTTACCGGTTATTACAACCATAGGAACACTATCCATATAAGCGGTGGCAATACCTGTTACAAGGTTAGTAGCACCGGGGCCGCTTGTAGCAATGCAGACGCCTGTTTTACCCGTAGCACGAGCATAACCGTCTGCCGCGTGAGAAGCACCCTGCTCATGAGCGGTTAAAATGTGCTTGATTTTATCACTGTATTTATAAAGTGCATCATAGATATTAAGGACTGCACCGCCGGGATAACCAAAAACGGTGTCAACCCCCTGCTCTATTAAAACTTCGGTTAAAATTTCTGAACCGTTGAGTTTCATTCTTTCTCACTCCATGTACTTGCTATTTGTTGCAACGCTTTAATGCGCAAAAATACTTATCATATATTTTATACTAATTGTTAGAAAAAATCAATCTAAAATCAACAAAAAAAGCAACAGATTTTAAATTCTGTTGCTCTTTATTTTATGCAAAATTATGCATTATCGTTGTTTTCAGTGTTTTCTGCCGAATCTTCAGCGTTTTCTACTGTTATTTCAGTGATTTCTTCAATATTTTCTGTTTCAGTTTCTGCAGGAAGTTCGGGAACTACGGGCTTTTCTTCGGGTAATTCCCCTTTTTCCATAAGAGAAATAAACTGTTCTTCATTAACCTTTTCAAGTTTAACAAGAGTTTCCGCAAGAAGATGAAGCTTGTCGATATGCTCTGAAAGAAGTTTTTCTGTTCTTTCATAAGCCTCGCTGATAATCTTTTCAACCTCTTCGTCAATCATTGCCGCCACATTTTCAGAATAATTTCTTGTGTGGGTATAATTTTTGCCGAGGAACACCTCGTCATTATCAGAACCGAAAGCAATGGGACCGAGCTTTTCGCTCATACCATATTTTGTAATCATATTTCTTGCGATTTCAGATGCACGCTGAATGTCATTTGATGCACCTGTTGAAATATCGTTGAAAATAATCTTTTCTGCAACACGACCACCGAGAAGTGACACAATATCATCAAGCATACGAGATTTCATCATATGCATTTCGTCTTTTTCGGGAGTATAAAGAGTAAATCCGCCTGCCATTCCGCGAGGAACAATTGAAATATGTGTTACAGGGTCTTTATTTTCAAGATAATATGAAGAAACGGCGTGACCCGCCTCGTGATAAGCGGTAATTTTCTTATCCTTTTCGGTAATCTTGCGTGATTTCTTTTCACTGCCGATTACAACCTTCATTGTGGCTTCTTCGATTTCTGCCATTGTAATAGCGAGAAGCTTTCTCTTTGCCGCAAGAAGTGCCGCTTCATTAAGAAGGTTTTCAAGGTCTGCACCTGTGAATCCAACAGTTGTTGCCGCGATTGCACGCAAGTCAACATCGGGAGCCAAAGGCTTATTCTTTGCGTGAACCTGTAAAATCTCTTCTCTGCCCTTAACATCGGGATAACCTACTGTTACCTGACGGTCAAAACGACCCGGACGAAGAAGTGCGGGGTCAAGAATGTCGGGACGGTTTGTTGCGGCAATAACGATTACGCCCTCATTTGCACCGAAGCCATCCATTTCAACAAGCAATTGGTTAAGTGTCTGCTCGCGCTCGTCGTGTCCGCCACCCATACCGGCGCCACGGTGACGACCAACAGCGTCAATTTCATCAATAAAAATAATTGAAGGCTGACTTTTCTTTGCTTCTTTAAACAAATCACGCACACGCGAAGCACCAACACCAACATACATCTCAACGAAGTCAGAACCTGAAATTGAGAAGAACGGTGCGTTTGCCTCACCCGCTACTGCACGGGCAAGAAGAGTTTTACCTGTACCGGGAGGGCCTACAAGAAGCACACCCTTGGGAATTCGTGCGCCAAGCTTTGAGAATTCATCGGGATTTTTGAGGAATTCAACAAGCTCGGTAAGCTCTTCTTTTTCTTCGTCGGCACCTGCAACATCAGCGAATGTAACCTTATTTGTTTCGTCCTCGGCACGCTTAACACGAGCCTTACCGAAATTGATTGCACGGTTATTTTCACTTGAAATAGTGGTGTTCATTTTTCTGAACATAAATACCGAAATAAGTATGAGACCTGCCATTGAGAGAATCAAGGGCAACATACTTGAAAGCCATGCACCTGATTTACCAGCTTCAATGTGATACTTTATAGGATTTTCAGGATTCGCGTCGTTATATTCAAGAATATCCTCGTGAACATCATTTACAAAAAGCTGAACATTGGGCAAATCATAAGTGTATGTTTTATCATCATCCCAAAGCTTATAGGTGAGCTTTCCGCTCGAATATACTACCTCTGCCTCTGCCACCTTATCATCATGGAAATATTGAATTAGGTCTGAATATATGAGCTCGGGCTGTTCGGCTTCTTTCTCATACATAAAGATAAATCCCACAAAGAGAAGGGGTATCAATATATATGGAAGTATTGTTCTCCAGTTAATTTTTTTCAAATTTGTTTTCACTCCTGTGGTAACTGCTGATAAAATAGAGCTACAATTATTATTTCTCGTAAACTGCAGGTTTTAACGCACCTACAAACGGTAAATTTCTGTATTTTTCGTCATAGTCAAGACCGTAGCCGACAACAAAAGCATCGGGAATCTGCGCACCCGCATAGTCAGCTTTGATGTTTGCCTTGCGTCTTTCGGGCTTGTCAAGCAAGGTGCAGATTTTAATACTGTTGGGATTTCTTGCAGAGAGAATCTTCATAAGATATTCAAGTGTTACGCCGCTGTCAAGAATATCTTCAACAATAAGCAAATCGTTACCGCATACAACCTCGCTGTCAAGGTCCTTGATAATTTTTACAACGCCAGAGGTTTTTGTTCCCGAACCATAGCTTGAAACTGCCATAAAATCAATCTTGCAAGGAAGCTTGATTGCTCGCATCAAATCTGCCATAAAGAGAACCGAACCTTTAAGTACACTTACGATAACAAGATTTTTATCCTTGTAATCTTCTGTAATCTGTGTGCCGAGACGTTCCACAATGTTTTTTAATTCCTCTTCTGAAAGAAGTACCTTCTCGATGTCGTTAATCATTTTATTTATCCCCCAATTTAATTATTTCCACAAATTTTTCAGTAGCTTTATCGGCTTTGTATTTTTCACTTGCACCGAAAAGCTCTGTCCAGATAATACCCTCATTATCTGTAAGTATTAACATTTTTGAACGGTCGCAAACGGGAGTCTTTGACTCATTAAAAAGCTTTTTCAGAGTTTTTGTACCTCTGTTTGCGAGCTTGTATATATCACCGTCACGGCGGTTCCGTGCAAAAACATCACCTGATATTTTATCACAATCTATAAATTTGTCTATATTTTTTATATTAAGTTTTTGTAAATCTTTTTTTTCTTTAATATTAACTGAATAAACACCCCACGGTGTCTGAAGCTGTTGGCTTTTGATTTTTAAAGAAATTTCAAAATCTTCAGCTCTTAAAGGCTCATTGAAATAAAGCTTTTTGCGCTCGGCAAATGCGGTAATATTACCGCCGAGGCTTGCTTTACCGCCATTTTCAATAATGTGACTTACTGCTGAAACATATTCACGGCTGATATCCTTTACCTTTTGCTCTTTCAAGATTAAAGAAATAATCTGATTTTTCACCGCATTATGACAATTTTCAAAAACGGAGCAATCATAATAATCGTCTTTTTTTGATAAGTTAAGTTTTTCTTTGGCAGATTGAGAAATAAAATCCTCAGCAAGCCTAACGGAATCGGTACATTTTGAAAAGGCTTTATCAAATGACGGATTCAGCTCATATAACAAAGGCAGAATATTATGACGAATTTTGTTTCTTGTGTAATCGTCGCACAAATTGGTAGTATCTGTCACAAATTCAAGATTATTTTCTTTGATATATTCTTCGATTTCGTATCTTGTGCAATCAAGCAAAGGACGGATATATTTATCTCTTGTATAAGGAACTCCGCATAATCCCGAAATAGAGGCACCGCGTGCTAAATTAAAAATAAAGGTTTCGGCATTATCGTTTAAATTATGAGCGGTCGCAAGCTTTTCGCACTCAACCTTTTCGAAGCATTCATAACGAAGCCGTCTTGCACATTCTTCAAGGCTCTCCCCTGTTTTCTCTGCTTCGGCGGGAACATTGATATTGAAAAGCACAAACTCTACGCCTAAATTCTCGCAGAGTTTCTTTGAGAATTCTGCATCGCGGTCGGCTTCATCACCACGGATACCGTGATGCACATGAACGGCAATAAGCTTTTTAATATGCAGTTTATCTTTATTAGTTGCAAGAATATGCAAAAGAGCAACCGAATCGGCACCGCCGGAAAGTCCAACCCCGACAGTGTCGCCCGTTGAAATCATATTGTGCTCTGATATTGTTTTTGCAACTTTATATGTCATCCTTAATCCTTTCAAGAGTAGAGAACATTGTGAACTCCGGATTCCACGCAACTTTGACGGTTTCAGTTGAGCCGTGTCTGTTCTTACCTACAATAACCTCTGCAATATTTGCGGTTGGGCTTTCAGCATCCTGGTCCTCGCCGTTTTTGTAGTAATCTTCACGGTGAAGCATTAAAACGATGTCGGCATCCTGCTCGATTGAGCCCGATTCACGCAAATCCGTCATCTGCGGGCGGTGGTCACTTGCGTTCTTTGCAACACTACGAGAAAGCTGTGAACAGGTTACAACGGGAACATTCAAATCCTTTGCCATCATTTTAAGTCCACGGGTAATCTCTGAAACCTCATTAACACGGTTATCAGTTCTCTTTGTCCCCGACATAAGCTGAAGATAGTCAATAACAATACAATCAACATCTTTTGTGCGAAGTGCACGGGCTTTCATTTCATTAACATTGATACTTGCCTGGTCATCAAAATAAAGCTCACAGTTTACAAGATTTTGAAGTGCAAGTCCAAGCTTTTCCCAATCGGCATCATTGATATCGCCAGTTCTTAATTTATTACTTACAATTCGGGCTTCGGTTGAAATAATACGCTGTGCCAACTGCTCCTTTGACATTTCAAGAGAGAAGAAAAGCACCTTTTTGCCCTTCATTGCAATATTTCTTGCGACATTAAGTGCAAAGCTTGTTTTACCCATAGCGGGACGGGCACCGATAATTATAAGGTCTGAACGGTGGAAACCGCCACCCAACACCTTGTCAAGATAAGAAAAGCCCGTGGGAATACCCATATACTGTTCTTTTTCTTTCGGGTCGGCACTTGCAAGCTTATTAAGACGCTCGAAAACATCGGAAACAATAATATCGCTCACCTTTGAAGCACCTGTGGTATTTTTGCCGCGGCGGATGTCATAAATTTTCTGCTCCGCCATATCCAGCAAGGAATCGGGTGACTCTGTACCGCCACTTGTTTTGTCAAGAATTTCGCGAGCGGTCATCATCAAGGTGCGAAGATAATATTTTTCGATTATGATTTTTATGTACGATTCAACATTTTGGGTTGATGGCACTGCATCGGCAATTTTCATAAGATATGCTTTACCGCCGATATCGTCATAAACCCCTTCTTTTTTCAGCTCTTCGAGAACTACTAGAGGGTCAATTCTGCCGCCCATTGTGTCGATGTTGAGTATCGCAGTATAAATAGCCTTATGCTGTGGCAGATAAATATGCTCAATTCTAAGCATATCTGTAACTGTGGGCAAGCAGGATGGGTCTTTTAAAATTGCGCCCAGAACCGCCTGCTCGGCATCAAGACTGTAAGGAAGATTCAATTCAGTCGAGAAAAAATTACTTTCCATATCCTTTATCTCCATTAAATGAGAATTATTCCCCTACCATAACGGTCATCTCAGCAACAATGTTAGTGTAGAGCTTAACTTCAATTTTGTATGAGCCGAAGTTTTTAATATCATCCATTGTGATTTTTCTTTTATCAACCTTAACAGAAAACTGCTTTGCGATTTCTGCGGCAACTTCTTTTGCGGTTACAGAGCCGAAAAGCTTGCCGTTGCTGCCGGCTTTTGCAGTCATTTTTACTGTTTTGCCCTGCAATTTTGCTTTGGAGTCATTTGCAGCTGCAACCTCCATATCAATTTTATGCTGATTTGACTGCTCGCGGTTGCGAAGCTCTGTAAGGCTCTGTGCATTTGCCTCAACTGCAAGTCCTTTAGGGAAAAGGAAGTTTCTTGCATAGCCGTCAGAAGCCTTTACCTTCTGGCCTTTTTTACCCAAGCCTTTAACATCTGCTTTCAAAATTACATCCATTATATATTCCTCCTGTTACTGATTGTCTTTTACTGTATCAATTGCCTTTTTAAGACGCGAGAGTGCGTTTTCAAAGGTTTCGCCCTGAAGCTGTGCCGCCGCCATGGTCTGATGGCCGCCACCGCCTAACTCTTCCATAACAAGCTGAACATTAAGTTCGCCGTATGAACGGGCTGAAATATTTATTGTGTCACCTGTTCTGAACACTACAAACGAAGCTCTTACATCGTCAATATTAAG
This sequence comes from uncultured Eubacteriales bacterium, assembly GCA_964614605.1. Lineage (GTDB taxonomy): Bacteria > Bacillota > Clostridia > Oscillospirales > Acutalibacteraceae > Fimenecus. The sequence goes on along the minus strand of CAZTLU010000002.1, from coordinate 47,591 downwards.
AAGCTCGTCCGCCGCCTGACTTGCAACAATTCGCACATCATCAGATTCAAAATCAACGACACCAACCGCGCAGTTTTCATACATTGCGGCGTTTTTCATAACCTCGCTTTTATCCTTTTGTGTTTTCATGCTGTTGGAGAAAAGCTGTTTAACCTTAACGGTATCTGCACCGAGAGAACGGAGATATGCCGCCGCTTCAAAAGTGCGCACACCTGTTTTCATAACAAAATTCTTCGTATCAAGTGTAATACCCGACATAAGTGCTTCAGCACACGCCTGCGGAACATCGACCTCAACATCAATATACTGAATAAGTTCTGTTACCATTTCGGATGCTGAAGAAGCGTTAGGCTCGTGATAGAAAATAACCGCTTTATTGATATGGTCAACAGTTTTTCTGTGATGGTCGATTACCACAACGGAATTTACCAAATCGAAAAGTTCGGGATATTCAAGGAAGCTTTTTCGATGAGTATCAACAACCACCAAAAGTGTGCGTTTATCAATATACTCATCGCAATCTTCGGGCTCAACAAGCAAATTATCCATACCATTTGCCATAAGATGCTTTGCAAGTGGCATTGCGAGGGTTGTTTTGGAGGACATTACAATTTTTGCGTCCTTACCCAAGGCATTACTTATAACCGCAACACCCACAGCAGAGCCAAGAGCATCTAAATCTGCAAAACGGTGACCCATTATGAGCACATTACTGCTTGTTTTTATGATTTCGCCGATAGCAGAAGCTACCATGCGGGTTCTAACTTTTGTACGCTTTTCAACACCCTTTGCAACTCCGCCGAAGAATTCAAAGTTGTTTTTGTCGGTTTTAATTGCAATCTGGTCGCCGCCCCTGCCCATTGCCATATCAAGAGCATTGCGTGAGGCAGTTTCGCATTCGGGCAAGCTTTCACCCGTGCCCGCACCAATTGAAAGAGTAATACCAACAGTTTTACCGTTATATGTATATGAACGGACTGCTGAAAGAAGTGAAAACTTGTCCTCTTTCATTTTTGAAAAGCTTTCTTTTTCGCACAGGGCGATAAAACGGTTATTACCGAGCTTACGGGAAATACAATTATATCTAGCAAAGTAATTCTCAACTATTGTTTCAACACCGCCGAGAATTCCTGCCTGCTGACTTTCACGAAAATCGCGAAGAGAATCCTCAACACCGTCAAGACTTATAATCATTACTACGGGTCGGGATTTTTCGTAAGCAATTCTGTAATTTTTAAGCTCGGTATCCTCAACAAAATAAAGAGAATATACAGTTTCTTTTTTATATTCGGTAGTGCCTGAAAATACGGTATATTTTTTGTCGCCGTATTCACACTCGATAAACATATTTTCGCGGATTATGTCAATTCCCTGCCCCGATGTGAATTGCTTCACATCGACACCGTCGGGCTTATCTTTAAGGAAAACACGCTTAAAAATATTGTTATACCAAATAATTTTATCGGTATTATCAAAAAGTACCACGGGCATTGGAAAGCTTGCAAGCTCACCTTTTGCTTCCGCTGAAAACTTCTTTTCAAGTGCTGAAACAATCCCTTGAAGTCTGCGGTAATCCATATCCTTTATGATAAGTCCCGCAACACAAAGCACGGCAATAATTACCACAGCCACAATTGCGATGTAGTAATTATAATAAATCAAGGCACAGGTAAGCAAAGCACTTACAACAATGAAAAGAAAAGTAACAGGATATACCTTGAAAAGTGCTTTGATTCTGTTTTCTTTTTTTGAATTGCCGGACTTTTTCATAAAATCACCTTTAAGTGAATAGAGTCAAATCTTAATTTTAAACCGCGGTTATGATAGGAAGCACCATGGGGCTTCGCTTTGTTCTTTCATAAAGAAGATGAGAAATATCATCTCTTATTCTGTTTCTGATTGTACCCCAATCAATTCTACCCTCATAAACACACTCGTCAATGGCAATCTGTGCCACAAGCTTTGCTTCAGCTATAAGCTGTTCGGAATCACGCACATAAACAAATCCGCGGGATACGATATCGGGACCGGAAATCAGAAGTCCTGTTTCCTTTTCGATTACCGCACTGATTATCATAAGTCCGTCTTCTGCAAGACGCTTACGCTCACGGATAACCGCATTGCCAACATCACCGACGCCATAGCCGTCAACAAACACTTTACCTGCCTGCACATTTTCAAGTACGGTCATTTTGCGTTTGGTAAGCTCAACCTGTCTGCCGTTATCTGCAATAAAGATGTTGCCCTGTGCAATGCCCATACTCTCGGCAAGCTGTGCGTGCTTGCGAAGATGCTTCTGCTCGCCGTGAACAGGAATGAAGAATTTGGGTTTTGCAAGGCTTAACATAAGCTTTAATTCCTCTTGACAAGCGTGACCCGAAACATGGACATCATACATTTTTTCATAGACCACTTCTGCACCACGCTTTAAAAGCTCATCAACGACCTTGCCAACAGTTTTTTCATTACCGGGAATGGGGGTTGCAGAAATAATTACATAGTCACCGCTGCCGATTTCAACTCTGCGATGCTCTGAAAATGCCATTCTGTAAAGTGCTGACATAGGCTCGCCCTGACTACCCGTTGTAATGATAACAAGCTTATCATCGGGATAGCGCGACACCATATCAATACTTACTAAAAGTCCCTCGGGAACATTGAGGTAGCCCAGTCTTGATGCGGTTTCAACCACATTCTCAAGGCTTCTGCCCGAAAGTGCTACCTTGCGTCCTACGGACTTTGCAACATCAATAATCTGCTGAACACGGTGGATATTTGAAGCAAAAGTTGCAACTATAAGACGCTTGCCGTCTGCCTTATGGAAAAGTCGTTCAAAGGACTCGCCCACAGTTTTTTCACTTGCAGTGAACCCGGGGCGCTGTGCATTGGTAGAATCTGAAAGCATACAGAGCACGCCTTTTTCGCCAAGCTTTGCAATGCGCGCCAAGTCCATAACCTCGCCGTCAATGGGAGTTGTATCAATTTTAAAGTCACCTGTCTGCAGAATAAGACCTGCGGGAGAGCTGATTGCAAGCGCCAAAGCATCGGGGATTGAATGATTGACATGAATTGCCTCAACCTCAAAGCAACCAAGCTTTACTTTATCTTTGGGTTTGATTACATTTAATTTTGCAATGTCGAGAATTTTATGCTCGGCAAGCTTATTCTCAATAAGACCGATTGTAAGCTTTGTGCCGTATACGGGAATATTTACTCTTTTAAGAAGATATGCAAGACCGCCGATATGGTCCTCATGACCGTGAGTTATAAAAATACCTTTGATTTTATCGGCATTCTCTTCGACATAGGTGAAATCGGGAATGACAAGGTCAACGCCAAGCATATCGGGCTCGGGGAATGCAAGTCCGCAATCAACAAGAATCATATCGTCGCCGCACTCATAGAGTGTCATATTCTTGCCAACCTCGTTAAGTCCGCCTAAAAATGCGATTTTAACGCTGATTTCAGGCTTTTTAGGAGCCTTACTCTTCTTATTCGGTTGATTTTTTGTTTTGTTTGATTTATTTGTATTTTTCACTGTCGGCTTTTTACCTGCAGTGTTCTTTTTTGTTTTGGGTTTAGATTTAGTTGCCGGTTTAGGCTTTGAAGTGCGTTTTACTTCGTTATTCTGAACTGTTTTTTCGTTTTTCTGTTTAGCCATATTTCCTCCTTTTTATTTAAAAACTAAATATATGTAACGATTAAAAATATAGTATCATATAATTATATGCACAAATACCCATAATAACTCAATATATTGGTCATTATATAATACTATTTTTTATTTCAAATGTCAAGGCAGACACAAGTTATTGAATTATATGTAGCATACAAAAAAATATTGTAAATTGTATTGTGAAAACTCGCGAGTCGTGATAAAATTAGTTTAGTAATTTTTTAAAGTTTTTATTCAGAGGTTTTTATGGAATCACTTACTTTTGTTGAAATTTTTACAGACGGTGCCTGCTCGGGAAATCCCGGTCCGGGTGGCTGGGGAACAATACTTCGTTGTAACGGAATTGAAAAAGAACTTTCAGGCGGTGAAGCTGAAACCACAAACAACCGAATGGAATTGTTGGCGGTTATAAACGGGCTTGAAGCACTAAAAAGAAAATGCAGAGTTAAGATTTACTCGGACTCATCATATGTTGTTAACGGTATAACAAAGGGTTGGGCTGAAGGCTGGCGCAGAAATAATTGGCGCAAGGCAGACAAAAAGCCCGCACTTAATCCTGATTTATGGGAACGGCTTCTCAATCTTTTAGCAGAGCACGAATATGAGTTTGAATGGGTAAAAGGGCATGCAGGGCACCCCGAAAATGAGCGATGTGATGCTTTGGCAGTGGCTTTTTCACAAAAATTCAAATAAAGATGTGTTTTAATCAACCAAAATTTTTCATTTTTGGTTGATTATTGTTTTTTATTGTGATATACTGAATTATGTATATTTTTGCAATATACTGATTTTACAAAAAGGCGTGATTGAAAAGTGGAAAACACAAACACAACCACTGTTACCGGAGAAGTTGAGGTTCAGGCTGTAGAAGCAGAAGTACAGCAGGCATCATCCTCTGACAGAAGATATCTTCGTCCCAAAGAAATCGCGGGTTATCTTCTTACCTCTTTCGGTCAGAAAAACTTAAGCCAGTATGTTAATGCATTCCGTCAGTTCTTTGCGATTAGCTTCTTGGGAATGTCGGGTAGTACATACGGTATTATTATGTTCATCGAGTCAATCTACGACGCAGTTGATGACTCAATTTCAGGTCTTATCATTGACAGAACAAGAACTCGTTGGGGCAGACTTCGTCCCTGGCTTGTTATCCCCACACCCTTCTGGGCAATTGCAATGATAATGCTCTTTACCACACCCTCATTCCTTGTGCACGAGTGGCAGAAGGTAATTTGGATGGTTATTGCGATTTTCGTTTATAACTTGGGTATGTCATACTTCGGTGCGTGGACAATTATGCTCTATAACATTACACCGAACAACAATGAGAGAGATAATCTTATTGCAACCTCGAAATTTATGGAGCTTTTCGGAACATTTCTTCCGTCAATTGCCACAATGTGCGTAAGCCTTCTTCCCAAAGCAACCGCAAAATGGGCAAATCCCATTGGTATGCAGGATGTTTACACAGGCTTTGCAGTTGCTATCGGTGCAATTGCAGCATTCACTGCATTCTTCGGATTCTCAGCAATGAGAGAAAGAGTTCCGCTCGCCTCTCGTGAACAGATGCAAGAAGTTGGTGTTATTGACTCATTCAAGAATGTTTTCAAGAACAGACCTATGTTCGTTCTTATTCTTTCGGGCTTCTTCAACGGCTTCAAGTCAGTAGGTGCTTCAAGTGAAAGCTTCTATTGGATGCACAACTCAAAAGACCTTGCACACGGTACAATCGCCGGTCTTTTCACAGGTATTCCCAACTATATTATGGTTCCTCTCGCACCCAAGCTTATCCGTAAATTCGGTGCTAAAAAGGTTGCGGTTGCATCCGGTATCTTTGCAGGTATCGCTTATGCAGGAACATTCCTTATCGGTATTTTCGGCAACGGCGGCAAAGGCTTCCTAGTTGACTGGGAGGGCAGTAACGCAATCGTAAACCTTGCAATCCTTACACTTTGTCTTACAATTTGCGGACTTCCTAACCAGCTTATGAATGTTGCAGGTGCAGTTCTTCAGGGCGATGTTTACGACTACAGTGAGTGGAAAACAGGCGTCAGAAACGAAGCTCTTGTACAGACAGTTCAGAACTACTTCGGTAAGGCTGCAAACTCAATCACACAGCTTCTTTCAGGTATTGTTATTTCAGCAGTTGGTTATGTTGCTCATAAGGATGAATTCGGTAACATTGTTCCCGAGTCGAACCACAAGACACTTCTTGGCTTCTGGGCTATCTTCTGTTTAATGCCCGCAATCGCACGTTTCCTTTACGGTGTAACTCTTATGTTCTTCAATGTTGACGGTGCCTTTAAAAAGCAGATGCAGGCTGAACTCGCAGTTAAGCGTCAGGAAAGAATTCAGGCTCTTAATCTTAACGGCGAAGAGACAACCGTTGAGGTTGAAAATGAAGCAATTGCTGATGTAAATGATGATGCTGAAGCAGTTGAGTCTGACGCAGAAACAAGTAACGAATAAATCAATCACGAACAAATAAATTACCCCAACTCGATTGAGTTGGGGTTTAGTTTTGTTAACTATTGAATCCCTCCACCGCGTTTCGCGGTCCCCCTCCCTTTGACAAGGGAGGCATAAAAGGATTATTTTTTGCAATAGATTTCAACTGAATTGAGGGTTGCTTTTACACGGTAAGATGTAATGACGATTTTTATTCGGTTAATTTTTTTCTTTTCAAATCGACAAATTCGCTTTGCGCCGATTACGGTTGAAGAACATAGGTTTTGCCAACCGTTTCCGTTATCAGCATAAACATCAAAGCTTTCAATCTGTTGACCCGTTGCAATATTCTCTTTCAAAACGATTTTGTCGGCAGTTATAGGTGAATTAAAATCAATGATGATTTCGGGGATTTCGTCATCTGCTCCGCATTGCCAATAACCATTTTTTGCGAGAATATTGTTTACATTGTGGTCTTCGTCAAGTTGAGAAGATGCAGACACTTTGCAATTTGTTGCGAGATTTTCGGGAAATTCTTTACGCAATTCAGCACCGAATTTACGGAGTGCACGGACATCATATTTCGATAAAAGCCCATTCTTATCGGGCGGAATATTGAGAAGTAATGAGGAATTCCCGCCAACGCTACCCCAATAAATCTGCATAAGCTTTTTGAGAGATTTTACTTTAAAATCCTCTTTTTTATGGTAGAACCAACCGGGACGGATTGAAACATCAACCTCGGCAGGATACCAAATAAAGTTTGTTTCGCCGTCAATAAATTTCCTACTGCCTAAATCCTGTGTTTTGGCATCAACTTTTTTAGCGAATTCCTTATTATCTACCTGTTGAGAATGCTCCGCGGTATAGTCCTGATTGCCTACAAATGCGGGTACAACGCTCCATTCGGATTCTCTTGATTTGCCTGCCTCGTTACCGCACCAGCGCACATCAGGCCCGCAGATAGTAATTACTGCATCAGGCTGTAATTCACGGATAAGAGTAAAATACGAGTTCCAATCATAAACCTGTTTTTTGCCGTTTTTGCCCTCGCCGCAGGCGCCGTCAAACCAGAAACAGAAGATATCACCATACTTCGTTGCAAGCTCTGTAAGCTGATTTTTAAAATATGTATTATATTCTTCGCCTGTACCGTAGGTCTGTTCGTGTCGGTCCCAAGGGGACAAATAAACGCCAAACTTAAGGCCGTATTCGCGGCAGGCGTCACTGACTTCGCGCACCACATCTCCCATGCCGTTTTTATACGGGCTGTTTTTCATACAGTAATCTGTATATTCGCTCTGCCACAGGCAGAAACCGTCGTGATGCTTACAAGTGAGAATAATCGCATTAAGCCCTGCGTTTTTGATTTCGCGAGCCCACTGACGAGTATCAAGCTTTTTCGGGTTGAAAACTTGAGATGATGCCGTTCCGTCACCCCATTCACGCCCCGTAAATGTATTTGTACCAAAATGACAAAAGGCGTACATTTCTAACTTTTGCCACTCTAACTGACGAGGCGACGGAATTACTTCCGCCGCCAACTCGAAACTTTTCTTATTCAGCATAATTTGTAGCCACGATATCAACGCCTGTACCGAGAATATTCTCAATTACAACATCGCCGATATTAACGGGTGCTTTGATTGATGCCTCGTTAATCACCTTCATACAATCCATCATCATTCCTTTGGGAATAGGATTTGCTGATTTTACGGGCACAACATAAGCCTTTCCGCCCTCAACCTTAACGGTGGTTGTGAGCATTCTTGTGGGATTTGTAACTTCTGTTCGGGCATAAGCATCGCCGCGCTTGCAGGTGTTACCTGTAACCTCGGTAACATTACCGTCATCGTCGAAACTAACGGTTATAGGACAACCTAAAGGACAAGCTACGCATACAAGTTCTCTTTTTTCCATTTACTTACGCCTCCACTCTTACTGTTATAGTTGCATTTGCAGGAAGCTCTGCAATTACAGACTGTTTAAGTGTAACATATTCCATTTCGCCCGGACAAAGCTTTTTCTTTTTCTTTGAAAGGATTTCTTTGCCGTCACACTCAACAACAATTTTTGCATTGTTGAAAACTGCACCTACACGGAAATAAAGCTTAACATCAGTATCTGTTTCGCGGTTGATTCTTTGTGGAACGATATAACGAACACCGTTGACACCCTGCGTGTAAACACATTCGCCCGTTACCTTTTCGCCCTTTATGTATTTTGCGGCGCCAAGACCTGCAATCTGACTTTCTTCTGTAACATAGTCAACAAGGTCATGAACCTGCAAAACATTACCGCAAGCAAACACACCGGCGTGCTCTGTTTCTCGATATTCGTCGACACGAGGACCGTTTGTGATGCGGTCAAGTTCAAGTCCCGAATTCTTTGAAAGCTCGTTTTCGGGGATAAGACCAACGGAAAGCATCAATGTGTCGCAGGGAACATATTCTTCTGTTCCGGGGATTGGCTGTAATCTTTCGTCAACCTTTGCGATTGTGACACCCTCAAGTCTTTCTTTACCGTGTGTTGCAACAACTGTACAACTTAATTTGAGCGGAATACCGAAGTCGTCAAGACACTGAACAATATTTCTTGTAAGACCGCCCGAATATGGCATAAGCTCGCAAACCATTTTAACCTTTGCGCCCTCAAGAGTCATACGACGAGCCATAATAAGACCGATATCACCTGAACCGAGGATAACAACCTCATGGCCGGGCATATAGCCGTCAATATTAACATATTTCTGTGCAGTACCTGCAGTCATAATACCTGATGCACGGCTGCCTGCGATACTCAATGCACCGCGGGGTCTTTCACGGCAGCCCATTGCAAGCACTACTGCCTTTGCATTGATTTTAAGAAGCCCGTCCTTCTTATTAACTGCAGTAACAACATTATTTTCGTCAACATCGAGAACCATTGTGTCAACCTTAACATCAATGTCAGTATCTTCAAGAAGCTTCATAAATCTGCCTGCATATTCAGGGCCTGAAAGCTCCTCTCCGAAATAGTGAAGACCGAAGCCTGTGTGAATGCATTGTTCGAGAATGCCGCCAAGAGTTTCTGCACGCTCTAATACAATAATTTTTTCAACACCGTTTTCTTTAGCTTTAAGTGCCGCCGCCATACCGGCGGGACCGCCACCTACAACGGCAAGGTCATAATTTAACATCTCTTCAGCACCTCACTTTGTTCTCTCGTAAATAATTTTTGATTCGCCGCCGAATTTTGTAATGTCGCTCATTGGAACATTCAATTCACGCGCGAGGATTTCAACAACCTTACTTCCGCAGAAGCCACCCTGACAGCGTCCCATACCTGCACGAGTTCTGCGCTTAACACCGTCAACATCGCGTGCGCCTGCAGGAGCGTGAATTGCATCAATAATTTCGCCCTCGGTTATTGTTTCGCAACGGCAAACAATTCTGCCGTAAGCATCATTTTTCTTGATAAGCTCTGCTCTTTCTTCATCATTCATATGGCGGAAGCGAACCGGCTCTTCTCTTGTATCAGAATAATCTTCTTTTTCAACAAGCTCTACCTTTTCTGCAAGGATATCGCGAACATAGGTTGCGATTGCAGGGGCGGATGAAAGGCCCGGAGATTCAATACCCGCAACATTCAAGAAATTCTCACTTGTGGGGCACCAACCGATAATGAAATCATCATTGGTCGGATGTGCACGAACGCCTGCGAATGATGTGATTGCATTTCTTGCAGAAACTGTGGGAACGGATTTAAGTGCTTTTTCAACGATTTCAATAAGTCCTGCGGGAGTTGTATCTGTATCTTCCTTGTTATCCTGATTGATAGCTGTGGGTCCGATAAGAAGATTACCGTCAACTGTGGGGGTTACAAGAATACCCTTACCCATTTCATTAGGGCACTGGAAAATTGTGTGCACTGCAAGATTACCAACTGATTTATCAAGAAGATAATACTCACCCTTACGAGGAATGAGTTCGATTGAGTTATCCCCTACCATGCGTGCAAGGTCATCAGAGAAATTACCTGCCGCGTTGATAATATATTTTGCAGAAATGTCACCCAATGAGGTTTTGAGTGTATAACCGTTTTCGGTATTTTCGATTGCGGTTACATTGCAATTTCTTATAAATTCAACGCCGTTTGTTACTGCGTTTTCAACTGATGCGATTGTAAGCTCATAAGGACACACAATGCCTGCACTCTCACAAAGAAGTGCACCAACTGCTTTATCGCTGATGTTGGGTTCAATTCTGCGAAGCTCTGCCCGGTCGATAACTGAAAGACCGGGAACTCCGTTTTTAACACCTCTGTCATAGAGCACCTTAACATGCTCCATTTCAGCATCAGAAAATGCCACAACAACAGAACCGTTCTTTTTGAAAGGAACTGAAAGTTTTTCACAAAGCTCGGGCATCATTGCAGTACCCTTAACATTAAGCTCTGCCTTTAAAGTTCCGTTCTGTGCGTCAAAGCCACCGTGAACAATGGCACTGTTTGCTTTTGTTGTACCCATTGCCACATCATTGCACTTTTCAAGCAATGCAACATTCAGCTTATAACGGCTGAGCTCACGGGCAATAAGACCGCCTACAACACCGGCACCTACAATTGCTACATCGTAAGTCATAAATAACCCTTCTTTTTCTAAAAATAATACATTCTTTCAAGATTTATAATTATATCATATTTGTTGAACAATTAACATAGTTTTCAGGAAAATTCTTTAGTTAATTTTTAACATTTCATTTGATTTGTGCCTTAAGCTTATCTCCTATTCTTTTAATAATTCTTTTTTCAAGTCGTGAAATATAGCTTTGGGATATACCCAATTTGTCTGCAACCTGTTTTTGTGTGAGCTCCGGCTTTTCACCCAATCCGAATCTCATATCAATAATTTCACGCTCCCTCTGAGGTAAAGTATCAATAACCTTTAAAAGAATTCTTTTTTCGTCTTCGTCTTCCATTTCACGATTTATTTCGTCACCGTCACTGCCCAACACATCAGAAAGCATAAGCTCGTTGCCGTCCCAATCGGTATTAATAGGTTCGTCGAGAGAAACCTCCATTTTTTGTGAGGCGATTTTACGAAGATGCATCAGAATTTCATTTTCGATACACCTCGAGGCATAAGTTGCAAGCTTAATATTTTTTTCGGGGGAAAAGGTGTTTACAGCCTTTATAAGCCCGATTGTACCGATTGAAATTAAGTCTTCAATATTAACACCGGAGCTTTCAAATTTTTTGGCTATATATACTACCAGACGCAGATTATGAGTTATCAATTGTTCACGGGCTTTTCCATCTCCCTCGGCAAGCTTTTCACTCAAAAGCTGTTCTTCTTCTTTAGTTAAAGGTTCAGGCAAAGAAACGGGGCCGTTTATATAATAAACTCCCCTTTTAAAAATCCTTAAATAAATTTTCTGAAAAAACAGTTTCAGTTTAGTCATTATGCATTTCTCCTTCAAGATTTATATTGAGTATTATTTTATATTCGTCGAGGGATACGGCACTTTCGCCTATGTAGACCTTGTCGGTGATAAATTCGCCGATTTGCAAAGAATCCGGGCGAAAAGCTTTTATGAGAGAATCCCCGTTAACTGTTGAAACGGGAATAAGGCGAAGCTTTTCATCGGGTATATGGAATTGATTAAACAGTTTTTTCTCTGCCATAACAACCGGAAGTGATGAAAAAGGCTCGCGCAGGTTGTTTCCTGTATCCATTAAGGCTTTGCAGGAAACGCTTTTGCCGTTTTGCTGAATTGTTGTGTAGTACTCTTGACTTTGCGGTGCTTTTTTATCGGTGAATTTTGAAATAATGGTTATGACAACATAAGAGAACACCGAGCACACCACAAGGAATGTAACATCAATGTCGAAATACACAATTCCATTGGTATAAATGAAAATATCGGCATCAAAAAATATGTAAACCGCAAACATTAAGCCGCCGAAAACGAAGCTTATGGCAAACAGCCAAAAAAGCTTTTTCAGAAAGCTTTTAAGAGGTTTTATACCGAATGCTATCATCGTCATTAAAGCGGCGGTAAAAAGCTTTAAAATAGTCATTACAAGCCCCAAATCCTCGAGGAAAATCAGCATTGAGGATACTCCGCCTGCCAGCGAGCCCAAGGCAATTCGCAAACGCGAGGTATGGGCTCGTGTTATTTTTCTTACGGCAAGAAGAATAAAATAATTCACCAAAATATTAAGAACTATAAGGACATCAACATATACAGTCAAAACAATCACCAACAAAAAATGCTTGATACCATTATACAAGGTATCAAGCATTTAATTTGTCACATTTTAGATTGTTCTGAGATAATCTTCAAGAATTAAAACTGCAGAAACTGCGTCTACAACTGCCTTGCGTTTTTTACCGCGCACATCGGCAGTATTGAGAATATTATGGGCAGAAACCGTAGTAAGACGCTCGTTCTGAAACACTACCGGAAGTCCCGTTTTTTCTTTCAGAATTTCACCAAGCTCACGGCAGGCATCACTACGAAATCCATACGAGCCGTCCATATTCTGCGGAAGTCCCACGCAAATTCGCTCTGCTTTTTTCTCTTTAGCAAGTTCTGTGATTTTATCAGCAAGCCTTTCACGGTCTTTTTCGGTAATTACGCACACGGGAGAAGCCAAAATCTGCATTTTGTCACAGACTGCAATACCTGTGCGCACATCACCGTAATCAACGGACATTATAATCATATTACGCCGCTGCCTCCTCGGAGCTTACGGGCTCTTCAACCACCGGTGGAGCTGTTGTCGTGGTTGTTGTATCTTCAGGCGGTGCGGTTGTAGTGGTTGTGTCACTCGTGGATGATGTGGTAGACTCTTCTGTTGCTGCCGTTGTTGACTCTTCAACTTCTGTTACTGCCTCGGAGCAATTCTGACACTTTGCGGGAATATTGGACTTCTTATACCAGCCCGATGCTTTTGACGAACAACTGTCACCTGCAATGAGACCAGTTGCAGTACAGTAAGAAAGTTTAACAACATCATCAGTATATGTTTCAAATGATTTTGATGCAAGATTATCGTGAACTCTGTCCATAACGGTTTTAAATATTAAACCTGCAGGGTTACCGCTTGCGGTAATTGCCTTGTTATAGTCATAGCCGAACCAAACAGAAGCCACATAATAGGGTGTTCCCGCGCACATCCAACGGTCATTGTTATTGGTTGTAGTACCTGATTTTGCAAAGGTCTTGAAGCCGTCTACTCCGTAGCCGCGACCTGTACCCATTGAGCCGTAAATAACGGTCTGCATCATCTGGTTCATAACATAAGCCGTTTCAGGTGAAATTACCTGCTCATATTTTGAAGTGTCTGTCTGAAGAATAATATTTTCGCCCGTGCTGTCGGTAACCTTTGTGTAGCAATAGGGCTCATAATATTTACCGCCGTTGCCGAAGGTTGCAAATGCCGCCGCCATTTCAAGAGTTGTTGCGCCACCGTTTGAACCGCCTGTTGCGAGTGCTGATGGCGAAACACTGTCTTCACCGTCAACCATAGTTGAAATATGGAATTTTTCAGTGAGATAATCATAGCTCAATGCAAATCCCATCTTCATAAGAAGCTGTGCCGGAACGGTATTATATGAAATTGCAATTGCATACTGTGAGGTTACATAGCTATCGGGTGAACCGGGGTCACCGCCGTAGTTATCGGGCCAACGGCTACCCTTCCAGGTGATACCGTAGTTCATAGTCATTGTTGACCATGTGATATAATCTTCTTCGATAGCAGGTGCATAAATACTCAAGGGCTTAATTGAAGAACCCGGCTGACGCACCGCAGAAACTGCGCGGTTATTCGAGCGGTTTTCGGTTTTTTCACCTGCACCGCCAACCATTGCAACGATTCGTCCGCTGTAATCCATAATTGTCATTGCAGATTGTGAGGCATCTGCCGCACTGCTTACTCTTTCGCTTGGGAAATTTGTGCGGTGAACATAAACATCCTCAACAATTTCCTGAATATTCATATCAACGGCAGAGTAAATTCTCAAGCCACCTGAATAAATCATTCGGTTTGCTTCGTAGCTTGAATATCCCAACTCTTTAAGGTCTTTGATAACGGAACTGATTACATAGTCAACATAGTAGCTCTGAATCTCGTTATCGGTTGCAGACTCAACCTTTTCTTCGTGCTCAGCAACATATTTTTCACTGTTGGTAAAAATGAGCTCGTAGGCTATTGCCTCGTCGTATTGTTCCTGTGTAATCATACCGTCTTCAAGCATTCTGCCAAGACACCACTCCTGACGGATTTTATTAGCCTCGGGCTGCCAGAGCGGGTCATAATCAGCAGGAGTTTGAGTAATAACTGCAATTGATGCGCATTCTGCAAGGTTAAGTTCTGAAACATCTTTGCCGAAATATGTTTCGGCGGCAGTTTGAACACCGTAGCAGTTATGGCTCAAATATATGGTATTGAGATAAGCCTCTAATATTTCGTCTTTCTCATAGTATTTTTCAAGATTAAGTGCGGAAAGAACCTCATAATATTTTCGGTTGATATTTCTGCCCGATTCACCTGTAAGGTTTTTAATGAGCTGTTGAGTAATTGTTGAAGCACCGCGCATTTGTCCGTCATTGGCAACAAAGGAACGCGCAATACCAAGAGTCATACTGAACCAGTCGACACCGCTATGCTCTTCAAAACGCTTATCTTCAATTGCGATAAACGCCTTGCTCATCCATTCAGACATATCGTCAAGCTCAACCCACACACGATTCTGCTCGCCGTGAAGTCTTGCAATTTCAACGGGTTGATTTTCTTCATCCATAGCGTAAACGATTGTAGTCTGGTCCTGATTCTCTTTATAGAATTCAAGGTCGATAATTCGCTCACCGTTAACGGTGCTTACGGCACTTGTGAGAATGTAACAGCCGATTATGAAGCAGGTCATAAAGCCCGTAAAAGCAACAGCCAACAAGGCGGTCAAAAATTTCTTTTTCCCCGGTGACATTGGCTTTTTGGCTTTAGTTTTTTGAGTCCTTCTTTTCATAAAATTCCTCCAAAATCGCACCTAAACCGCGATTTTACAATTATACACATTAAGTATAGCACAAAACTTATGAAATGTTTAGTGTTTTTTTATAAAATTAATCTTTTTTTATAATTTGTAATAATTTTGATAAAAATATAAGGTGAGAAGGCTCGAACCTTAAATAAAGGAAGTGTAAGCAATGAAGAAAAAGCATGTGCAAATTATACTTTTTTCTGCACTTTGTATTTGTGTTGTTGCGGCGCTATTTATGACACTTAACAAAGACATCGAAAATGATGTGCGTGAAAATCCGTACACTCCGCAAAACGATTATTACACGGTAACCGAATATCAGGGGAAAATTGCGGTATTTAAAAACACCGACACCATACCGCTTGATGTGTATGACACATACGTTTCATTTCTGCCCGAGCACGACCGTCAGCTTTTAAAAGAGGGAATTCGGGCAAATAATACCGCAGAGCTGCAAAAAATCATTGAGGATTACACAAGTTAAGCCATTGCAATGTTAACAACTGCTGATTTTTCATTTCCGTTAAGGGTGATTTCGATTGTTCCCTTGTCACGAAGCAAGAAATCGGCAGTTTTGCCGTTTACGGTAACTGAATAATCGTATTTATCGCTCATTACGACGATTACCGAGTATTTTTCATTTGAGCCGTAATATTTAAGCTCACAATTAAATTCTGTTGCATCATCATTGAAATTACTGTTCATCACCATGACATCAAGACCCGTTGAAAATGTGGCGGGTTTGAAATAAGCGTTAGTCCAGATATTGATAGGAGTTGAAAGTCCGCCGAAATTATGAAACCAGCCTCCCCTGCCCGATGTGATATTGAACATTTCAAAGGTGTAATATGAATATTCAACCTCGCGTTTCCAAGCGTCGAGAGCAGTTTTTGCAATTTTGAAGGCAAAATCGGTTTCGCCCAAATCGAGCATAGTTTTCCATACAAACCATTGATGTGACAGCCACACATTACCGTTCCAATAACCATTTGTAATGTAATATGAAGCAGTTTTATCAACGGCACTGATACCCACGGGGCTGAACATTTCGTCATCACTTTGAAGATGACCGAGAATTCTTTCTTTTTGAGCATCGGTCACGGCACCTGCAATAATGGGATAAATACCATCCATGGTTTTATTGAGATTTTCGCCGTCAGCAGTTCTGTAATGCTCTTTGGGATTGCCGTTTTCGTCGTGAAGAACATAGGAAAAATAACCGCAAGCTTCATCCCAAGAATGTTTTTGAAGAGCAGTTGTAACTCTTTCGATATCTTCAAGATATATTGCTTTATCCTCTTCCAAGCCCAGCAAATCTGCCGCCATATAGAGAATTTTTGCACAACGGATTACCTGACACGAAGATATTACGGGTGTCATATATTTCTGCTTTTTCTCGGCGTACATAGCCTTTTGGGGCGGTAAATCGTCCATGCCGCTGCAATTATAGAAATAATCAAAGGTAGTTGTAAGACCGCTGTTGAATTTGGTTGTGGTTGAGCCGTTAATCTTGCCTGCAAGGAAATCGTAGAACATTTTTACACGGTCATAATATTTGAGTATATCTGTTTTATCGTTGGCACGCTTGAGCATTTCAAGATACTGATAAATATGCACGGGCACGGGTGAACCGTGAAGCAAAAATGCCCAATCCTTATTATCTTTATCGCTTAAATATGTATCGAGAATATAGTCGGCAATATGGGGTGCGAATTCAAGCATATCAAGACCGATAAAGCCTGAATCCCAAGTATAGAATGAATCCCAACGCTTGCCGGGTGTATGATGCACAATGTATTCACCGTGGCGGTAAAGAGGATAAACAGTATTCTGGAAAACGGTTGCACGAAGAATTCTGTTTGAGAATTCGTATGTTTTACCTGCAAGGTTTAAATCAAACTTTTCAAGTGAATTATATGCCTTTTCATAGATTTTTTCGTATTCTTCAACCGACTTATACTCTGTTTCACCGAATGAGAGTACCGCATATTCAATATGAGTTTCGCGGGGTTCAACATAAAGAGTATGAACCACTGTGTTGTGATAAAATCCCTCGTCGCTATGCTTTTCGGAGAATGAGCCCGAAAAGGTTTCGAGCATATTCTGAAAGCTCTCGTCGGGCTGTGAAATGCGCGCAGTTGGGCTGTCTTCAAGACAACCTGTATTGAAATTACGGCAACGGGTTGATTTATTGAATGTACGCACAAAAAACTTATCGTCAAGCCCGTCATATTTATAAGAAACAAGCTTGCCGTTTTCGGTATTTTCTTCGTTGATTTTGGGATAGAAATTATGCTTTGCAGATTTAACTGACACATTCTCCCCTTTTTCTGTAACGCAGAGAAAATCAAATTCAATTCCGCCTGTGCCACAAGAAACAAGCTCTATGTTTTCAGTAGTTAACGAAGTTGATATTATGTTGAAATCAACGGCTGATGTGAAGGTGATTTGCTCGCTGTTCAAGGTCCACACACTATCACTATTGTCGGTTGTGCGATAACGGATATGAAGTTCGGGATTCCGGAATGTTGAAATTCCGCTGATTTCGTATGTAATTCTATCCCCTGCCTCTTCACCCAAGCTTTTAGCTTTTGGCAGAATGTAACGATTGCAATCACGGTCGCCGAGTCCTCGGTGATAAGTGAATGCATCGTCAAAAAATTCGCCCTTTTTCATAGCGTCGATTACCTGCTTGTCCCAAGGACGAGGAGTGTTGTAGTCATAAGTTTTATAATCAAGAGCCTTTATGAATACAGATTTTTCGGGCAGAACAGGTGTGGTGGTATACACATTGGGGTATTCAATGGCAGAAAAGAGATTTAAAAGGCAGATTTGCATTATATCAGTATTATTTACAAATTCTGTACGGACAAGAACACTGTCATCAGTTAACTTCGTAAAGGCCACATCTGCATAGACGCGGTCTTTCCATTCCAAATCATAGCGGTAGGAATAGAATGAGTAATCAGATTTTGCCTCCCACGGATGAACACCTGTAGGAACAGTTACATTGGGAACGCGGCTATCGGCATTTTCTATGGCGGGGCTCACTACACAGTCAAAGCGCACTCCACCCTCGGTTTTATGGTCAACAATTCGGGAAATACCACTGTATTTCTTGGAATATGGACCCCATCGGCCTAATAAATCATACATTTTTTGTGTAACTGTGCTCATAGTGAATACCTCGCGATAAATGATAAATCATTATATCAAATAGTGAAAAGTTTTTCAATAATTGCAAAGAAAAATCCCCGCAAATGCGAGGATTTAATAACATATTGCTTTTGCTAAAGTATTATTCTCATCATCTTCGACAATCTCAAAATACCCACCATTATAATCACTACAGATGGCTTGAGGTCTTTTAGGAGAATAAAGATAATCTTCGTCACTTTCGTCAAATATTCTCAACATTCCTGTAAAATCGTCAACCTCTAATACGGTATATATTCCGTTATCTCTTAATCCATCTACACCTATATCGGGTCCGTGATATTTAACTTTCATTATCTGCAAGCTCCTTAAATGCTAAAAAGTATTTTTCGAGAATTCTTTTTGCTACAATATCAATTTTTTCATCATCGGTCAAATCGAGAATTAAATCCGTTTTTTCCATATCAAGAATAAGATATTTCGGTTTATTGTTCTTGAAAACTACTGCTTCACCTTTTGAATCCACAGTTCGTGCAACAGCAGAAAAATTCTGGTTAGCTTGCGTCATTGAAAAAATAGAATTTGTATTTATAAGCATATTTATCAACTCCAAAAAACAAATAGGATAAAAACATCCTATTTATATTATATACAATTTTATTATGTTGTCAACATTAAAGTGTTATATTAAAATCGAAAAATCCCCGCAAATGCGAGGATTAAAATATATTTAAAACATATCTTTAAATTTTTGGCTTTTACGGAATGAAAAGTAATCATTTCCGTGGCCTACAATTATGTGGTCATCAAGTTTTAAGTCAGACTTTTTGAGCACATAAGCAAGATTACTTGTTACGTCTATATCGGCCTTTGAGGGTGCGGTTATTCCCGTAGGATGATTATGTACCAAAATAACGCTTGTCGCCTTATTTTTGAACGCTGTTTCAATTATAAGTCTGGTATTCACCGGTGTGGACTTCATTGTACCCTCGCTCATTAAATCGAAGCTTATGAGTCTGCAACGGGAATCAAGACAAATAAGATAAAGCTTTTCTTCTGTAATTCCTTTAAAGAACTTGCACGCATACTCTGCGGCAAGCTCGGAATCATTTAAGAACACTTCATCAGTATTCAGTTTATCAACCTCATATTTTCTGAAAAGCTCGGGCATCAGTTTAATAAGCCCTGCAGCACGGGGACCGATTCCTTTTACACTGCATAAATCCTCATAGCTTGCGTCAAACACCTCTGAAAGCGAACCAAAGGTATCAATAAGCGCGTGGGCTTCTTCATTTGTATCTTTTTGAGGAATTGCATAAAAAAGCAATAATTCGAGCACATTGTGGTCTTGAAAATTATCAAGTCCCTCTTTTAAAAAGCGTTCACGCATTCTTTCGCGATGACCTGCATGAATATTTTCTTTTTTTATTGTGTTTTTCTTACCTGAAGGTACTTTTATTACATTACCTTCAATTCCCCATTTTTCTCTCTTTCTGTTTTCATACATCGTGACGGGTTTCCTCGCCATTTTACTTAAACACCCTTTTTAAATATTTTTGCCATCTGTAAAAGTAAATGGATACAAGTCTTGTAAGAAGCACATCGTACATTACAAACACCACATTGCCTGCTAAAAGCAACAAGGGCAATGCCCATTTACCAAAGGCTTCGACATCTTCATACGAAATCATAAATATTTTTGTTACAGATAAATATGCCACAACCATTGCAGCATTGAAAATGAAAAATTTGATTATCCAGCACAAAACAGGCTTCAAATGCTTTTCAAGAAGGCTTTTAATTATTGGATAATAGCCAAAAAATGTCACATACATTACTGCCGGTTCCTTATTGCCCAAAATAAGCAGGGAAACAACCGAAACCGCAACATAGACCGCCGTGGCAAAGCCTTTTCCCGTTTCAATTACAAGCACCATGAGCAATGCACCGACAAACATGGGGATTGCATAAACCAATGTAGAGGTAACACCTGCAAGCATCATAAACAGAATTGACAGAGCCGCCGTTACTCCGCCTAATGCCACCTTAAATGTAAGCTGCTTTCTTTTATTCATATCAGCAACAGGGAATCAAATCTCCGCCACAGCATTCGCAACAACAATCAGCACACAAAAGACCGCTGCAAAGATTGCACACATTATCGTCACCCGAACTTCTTGATGTTCTGTAGCCGCCGCGGGCATTGTTATTGAGAGCGTTGAAAGCCGCCGCATATTCTTGATTTGAGGGGTCCATCTGACACGCAGTCTGATAACAACGATAAGCCTCGTTAAGCCAGCCGCGACGCTGATGAATCACACCCTTAAGATAGTTCCACTCGGCGTTACGCATGCTTGTGGGTATTCCGTCAAGAATTGTTTCGGCGTCGTCAATTCTGCCTGCGTTTATACGCTGACGGACATCTGAAAACTGTGATGCACTTTGATTTTGGTTATTATAATTATAGCCGTAATTATAACCGCTATTGTTTTGGGTATTACTTGAATATGATGCTGTTCCGCGAATTTCATTAAGAATTGTGTCATACGCGTTATTTAGCTCGTCCATTCGTCTTTGCATTTCTGCGTCGGAATAGCCTGCGTTCTGAATTTCGCCTGCCATTCGTCTGTAGGCATTCATAACCTGTTGTTCAGTAGCACCTCGGCTTAAGCCTAAAAATTCATAGGGATTATTCAAGAGTTTCACCTCTGTATTTCTTGGTTATTCTGTTGAGCTGAAAATTCAGCCCGTCAAAAATCACATTTTCTATTATTGGGGAAAAATTTTTAAACTGATGGTTTGTGAAAGCTTCGCTTAATGCCCCCGCCGAAAGATTGACGGACAGTGAAGCGTCTGCCACAATATCCTCAGTATTTTTAAAGGGATTAAAGGCATTATCTTTAATATCGTCGGCATAATCATCAAAAGCATCGAGAAAATAAACTGCTCTGCCCAGCTGATAGCCGAATTGCTCTGCCTTTTCTTTGTTTTCACCACATTCACCGTGGCTGAACAACCACGCAAGCATTTGAGCAGTTGGGTCTGCACATTTATCGGGTGATGGATTTTCTTCTTTTTCTATTTCAAATTGAAGCTTCATACCGTCTTCAACGGCGTTAAAAATTTCCGGATGCTTTTTCCGTGCCTTATTTTTGAGAAGCACAAAATAGGGATAAATCAGATACAAGAGAAATTTCTTTAAAAATGAACTGTCGTGAAGATTATCAACAAGCTTAAAATATGCCAAAACTACGGTAATTGTGCTTGCTGACTTATAGACATCACTTTCTGTACTTATCTTCATACATTTTTTGCAGGGATTAAAGGTGCAACGTGAGTTCTTTACAGAAATGTTATCGCCAGAAAGCCCCAATTTATACATCACATAAAAGGCTCCGTCATAGCTTAAAAGAAAGCGGGAAAGAATACCGTATTCCTTGCCCATTTCCTTACAAAGAGTGCAATAAACACCCTTATAGGCTTCATATTCTTTGATTTTCAGTTCGGGTTTATAAACAGTTACATATCCAAACATAAATTATCCGGGAAGACCTTTCAGAATAGTTTTTGCAACATAGGGTTTGTTCATTGTGTAAATGTGAATTCCCTCAACGCCATTGTCAACAAGCTCGTTTATCTGCTTAATTGCGAAATCAAGACCTGCTTTTTGTAGCTCTTCGGGATTGTCTTTGTATTTTTCGAGGAAGCTTTTAACCTCTTCGGGAAGTGCAGTTCCCGAAAGGCAGGTAATACGGTCAATCTGCTTGATGTTTGTAATGGGCATAATGCCTGCAAATACAGGAACCGAAACACCTTTATTTCTTATTTTATCTATAAAGGAATAAAACAACTCATTATCATAAAAAAGCTGTGTTATAAGAAAATCTACACCGAAATCAACTTTATTTTTAAGGTTTTCGATGTCTTTTTCAAGACTTTCACATTCGGGATGACACTCGGGATAGCAAGCGCCGCCAATATCGAAATAGCCATATTCTTTGACCTTTGAAACGAGTTCATAAGCATATGTATAATATTCGCCATGAGGCTTTTGAAAGCCTGCGGGAATGTCACCGCGCATTGCAAGAATATTGTCAATATTATTCTCTTTCAAAGTGTCAAGGATTTGATTTATTGTCTCTTTTGGTGTTGAGGCACAGGTTAAGTGTGCAAGAGCCGTTGTGTCAAGACGGTTCTTTATAAGTGACGCGATTTTGGTTGTATACTGTGATGTACCGCCACCCGCACCGTAGGTCACACTCATAAAATCGGGGTTAAATGCCGCAAGCTCGCGAACTGAACGCTCAATACTGTCAAACGCTGAATCCGTTTTAGGCGGAAAAACCTCAAAGGATATTAAACGGTCTTTGACTGTCAATTTTTCTGTTATCCTCATACTAATTCACCGATAAAATAATATCATAGAATTTATGATTTATCAATAAAATCATTTTATTTTAACAGTTAATTTACAAATGCTCCCAGCCTTATGACCGAGAGCATTGTTTATAAATTATTTAATGAAATCAAATAGTGAACTGCTTGCGATTATTTCTTCATTTGTGACTTTGCCTGTTGAAACTGCGTTTATTGTTTTTTCGGCTTCAAGTGAAATATCTTTGCATGGATTTTTAAGCTTTGAATTAAAGATTTCTGCAAGCTTCACCGCTTTACCAATAAAGGCTTTCTGCATTTTCTTATTGCCGTATTTATCGAAATATGTTCCGTTTTCACAATAAGGTGAAACACTGAATTCAACCTTTTCGGCAGTTGTGTCAATGGTTGTATTCACAAGAAGGACTGCGTTTGCATTTTCGGGCAAGGCGGTAAACTCTTTATAGCCGAGCTTTGAAAGTGCATAATAATTGCCGTCATTCTCGGTTGCAGTTGTGAAGATTTCGGCATTATTTTCTTCTGCATATTTTTTAAGGATAAAGGCAATTTCCGCTGAAGTTCTGCCACCCACAACTACTGCAAAGCTCTTGTTTTCGAGAGTTGAAATATTGCTGATTATGTTTTCTGTTGTATCATTAAAAACGCCGAAACGACCGCCCTTGCAGAGAATACCGTTCTCTGTTGGTAAGGCTCGGGTAACGGTTGAGCCGATATAACGGTAATCAACTGCACAGAGATTTGAACAAAGCGTGCAGATGCTTTCACAGGAATTCTCATGAACAGGAACACTCTTTGCAAGAGGTGTTTTTTCGCGGAGTGCACCTGTGGGACAAAGTGCCACACACTGTCCGCAGGAAATACACTCTGTATCTGCAAGGTTCTTATTAAGCTCGGGTTCAACAATTGTGTTAAAGCCACGGCCAATGAGACCGATTGCCGCTTTGCCCATAACCTCTTCGCACACACGCACGCAAAGTCCGCAAAGAATGCATTTGTCGGTATTTCTGCTGATTAAATCATTTGCATTTTCGGTGTTTCTGTGATGCTTCTCCCCTGCAAATCTTGAGGGATTTACATTGTAATCGTTAGCATAAGAAATAAGCTTACATTCATAATAATCGTGACATCCGCATTCAAGACAACGCATAGCTTCGCGCTTGGCTTGTTCTTCTGAAAATCCGAAATTCACTTCTTTGAAATTTATTTTTCTGTCGGCGGGAGTCATATGGGACATTTTAGCTCTGGGCTCTTTTGCAAATACAGAATAATCAATTGCCTTACTGTCGCGCTCAACGAGATATGGCTTTTTGTAGCCCACGGTTTCGCCGTTTAAGTAGCGGTCAATGACAACTGATGCCTTTTGTGCTTCACCGATTGCGGCAATTGCAATATCGGCACCCTTATTGGTTGCGTCACCCACTGCAAACACACCGTCAATTGAAGTTGTAAAACGGCTTTCATCGGCTGAAACAGTGTTTTTACGGGTTGCTTCAAGGCTTTCAAATCCTGCAAGGTTTGGGTACTGACCGATTGCCATAATAACACTATCAAGTGCAATTTCTTCTGTTTCGCCCTCAATTGCAACGGGTCTTCTTCTACCGCTTTCGTCGGGCTCACCTAACATCATTTTTTGAAGAATTACGCCGTTAAGCTTGCCGTTTTCACCTGTGAATTCAATGGGATTTGTAAGATACTTGTAAATTACGCCCTCTTCTTCGGATTCAAGAATTTCTTGCGGGTCGGCGGGCATTTCGTCTTTAGTACGGCGATAAATAACATAAACATTTTCTGCGCCAAGACGGATAGCAGTACGGCAAGCGTCCATTGCGGTGTTACCGCCGCCGCATACTGCAACATTTTTGCCTAAATCCGCTTTATTGCCAAGGGCAACTTCACGGAGCAAGTCAATTCCGCCCCATACACCCTCTAAATCCTCACCTTTAACACGCATTTTACTGCTGTTCCAAGCACCAATGGCAACAAGGGTTGCATCGAATTCAGCTTTGATTTCATCAAAAGAAATATCTTTACCGATATTAACATTATTTTTAAGGGTTACGCCCATCTCCTCAATAAGCTTGATTTCTTTATCAAGAACGGCTTTGGGAAGTCGGTATTCGGGAATGCCGTAACGGAGCATTCCGCCCATTTTTTCCATTTGCTCAAAAATTGTAACGCTATGTCCTTTTTGACGGAGGAAATAAGCCGCGGTAAGTCCTGCGGGACCGCCACCGATAATTGCTGCCTTTTTGTTGGTGTCGGGCTCGATTTCAGGGATATAAGTATCGCCGTTAAGGTCAATGTCACCTACAAAGCTCTTAAGAAATGCGATTGAAACGGGCTCGTCAACATATTGGCGTCTGCATTGCTTTTCGCAAGGATGTGGGCAAATTCTGCCGATTGATGCAGGCAAGGGCAGTTTTTCCTTAATAAGCTTAACTGCCTCTGTGTATTCGCCGTTGGCAATAAGACCAACATAGCCCTGACAATCAGTACCTGCGGGGCAAGCCTTTGAGCAAGGTGCTTTGCAATCGCCGTCGTGGTCAGAGAGTAATAATTCAAGGGCTACTTTTCTTGATTTTTTTATTCTTTCGGTTTGGGTATGGACTACCATACCGTCTGCAACCTTTGTTGAGCAGGCACGCAAAAGCTTAGGATTGCCCTCTACCTCAACCGTGCAAAGTCCGCAGGCACCGTAAAGCTCAACTCTGCCGTCATAGCAAAGATTGGGGATTTTAATTCCGTTCTGTGAAGCCACATTGAGTATTGTTGAGCCGTCTTCTGCGATTATTTTTTTACCGTCAATTGTTAATGTAATACTCAATTACTTCACCTCCACAGCGTTGAATTTACATACGGTTTTACAGTTACCGCACTTAATACATTTATCCATATTTATAATATGAGGATTTTTAACTGTTCCGCAGATTGCATCAACGGGACACTTTTTAGCACAAAGAGTACAACCACGGCACTTATCCGCATTGATTTCATAACGGAGAAGATTTGTACATTCGTGGGCTTTACAATGCTTATCTTCAATATGCTCAGCATATTCGTTTCTGAAATATTTAAGGGTTGTAAGCACCGGGTTGGGTGCAGTCTGACCCAGTCCGCAAAGTGCACCGTCTTTGATTGCAAGGCAGAGCTCTTCGAGAAGCTCGATATCTTCTGCTTTACCGTTGCCCTCGGTAATTCTTGTGAGAATTTCAAGCATTCTCTTTGTACCAAGTCGGCAATGAACGCATTTTCCGCAGGATTCTTTTGCGGTGAAATCAAGGAAGAAACGAGCCATTTCAACCATACAGGTGCTATCGTCCATTACAACCATACCGCCCGAGCCCATAATTGCGCCCGTGGCTGAAAGTGCTTTGTAGTCGATTACGGTGTCAAGTAATTCAGCAGGAATACACCCTCCCGATGGACCGCCCATCTGCACTGCTTTGAATTCTTTGTTATTCTTTATTCCGCCGCCGATGTCGAAAATTACATCGCGGAGAGTTTTGCCCATTGGGATTTCCACAAGACCGCCGCGTTTGATTTTGCCTGTAAGTGCAAAAACCTTTGTGCCCTTACTGTTTTCTGTGCCCATTGCAGAGAAAGCGTTACCGCCGTTGAGGATTATCCACGAAACATTTGCAAAGGTTTCAACATTGTTGATATTAGAGGGCTTGTGCCAATAGCCTGACTGTGCGGGAAATGGGGGTTTAAGGCGTGGCATACCGCGTGAGCCCTCAAGGGACTCGATAAGTGCAGTTTCTTCACCGCATACAAACGCGCCTGCGCCCGCTTTGATTCTGAATTCACAAGAGAATTCTGTACCCATTATATTTTTACCGATATAGCCCTTTGCTTTGGCTTGGTCTATGGCATTTTGTAGTCTGCGGATTGCGAGAGGATACTCTGCACGGACATATACAATTGCTTCACGAGCGCCGATTGCGTAAGCGCCGATGAGCATACCTTCAATAAGATTATGAGGGTCGCCCTCAATAACTGCTCTGTCCATAAATGCACCGGGGTCACCCTCGTCGGCATTGCAAATCAGATATTTTTCTTCGCCCTGTGACTGACGAGCCGCATTCCACTTGAACCAAGTTGGGAAGCCTGCACCGCCACGACCTGCAAGACCTGAAGCTTGGATTTCTTCAATTACTTCTTCGGGAGTCATTGAAGTAAGGACTTTGTTAAAGGCTTTATAGCCGTCGTCATTCGTATAGTCATCAATTTTTTCGGGGTTTATTACACCGCAATGACGGAGTGCAATTCTTGTCTGCTTATCTAAAAAGGATTTATCATCGTCAGAGATTTCATATTCTTTTACTGATATTAAATCATTGTTATTAACTGCATTTGCGATTTTGTTTGCGATTTCGCCATTGACTTTTACAAAACGGTGAAGCCCGTCATCTGCATAGACATCAACGATTGGCTCAAGATAGCACATACCGATACAGCCTGTTACAGTGAGTTCATTTTTTGACAAATCAAGGTTAGAATTCAATATTTCATATGCTTTCTGTGCCCCTGCGGCGATACCGCAGCTGCCCTGGCCGACTGCTATTTTCATTATGCTTCCTCCCCTGCCTGTAATTCTTGGAATATACTGATTGCTTTCTCGGGAGTTAGAGAGCCGTAGGTTTCGTCATTTATCATCATAACGGGTGACAAACTGCAACAACCGAGGCAAGCCACATTTTTAAGGGTGAAAAGTCCGTCTTCTGTGGTTTCGCCGTCTTTGATACCCAAATATTCATTGATTGTCTTTTCAATCTGCAATGAGCCGTTAACATGGCAGGCAGTACCCTGACAAAGCATTATGAGATATTTGCCCACGGGCTCTAATCTGAACTGTGAATAAAAGGTTGCAACGCCCATAATTTTTGTAACCTTAATGCCTGTACGCTGTGAAATATGCAAAATCACATCTACAGGCAAATAGCCGTAAATCTCTTGTGCATTCTGTAATATGGTAATAAGGCTTCCCGGCACTGTTGCATACTTCTGCAGACAGGGCTCAAGAAGTGAGAAATCATTTGTATTTTTACAGTTACAACTCATATGTAAACCTCCGTATAAAAGCCTATTAATATATAATAATACAAACCCTATGTTTTTTCAAATATAAAATACTGTAATTTTATAAAAATTTATCGACTTTTAGTGCAAAAGAGTATATAATGTAAACAATACAAAAATGAATTGAGGAATGGCTTTGAAAAAGTATTTATACGAAATGCATTTCCATACAAAAAACACCAGTAACTGTGCAAATGTAAAAGCAGAGGATGCAGTTGAAGAATATATTAATGCAGGATATGACGGAATTATAGTTACAGACCATTTAAGCCCATCAACATATATGAAATACGGCAGAGAGCTTTTGCCCTGGAAGAAAAAGGTTGATTTCTTTTTAAGAGGATACAAGGCGGCAAAAAAGACTGCGGCAGGAAGAATTGATGTTCTTTTAGGTATGGAATTGAGATTTCGCACAAGCGAGGGCGATAATGATTACCTTGTTTATGGTATAAATGAGGAATTTTTATACAACACACCAAATCTGCTTGAAATGAATATAAGAAAGTTTTATGAGATTGCTCACGAAAAGGGATTTTTAGTATTTCAGGCACATCCCTTCAGAGTTGGTATGAAGGTTACAAACCCGAAATTCCTTGACGGTATTGAAATTTTTAACGGAAATCCACGACACAATTCAAGCAACGATATTTCAGAAATGTGGGCAAAAAAATATGACCTTATGGTCACTTCGGGTTCGGATTATCACGAATATGAGGATTTGGGCACCGGCGGAATTTGGTTTGACAAGGAAATCAAGGATAATAAAACCTTGGTTGAGGAATTGTTGAAGAAAGATTACGAGATTAAGAGAAAATAAAATAGGCTCCCTCTGACGAGGGAGCTGTCGAACAATAGTGAGACTGAGGGAGAGATTTGGTTATCAGCAGACTTTTATCTCTCCCTCCGTCTTTTGCTGCGCAAAATCCACCTCCCTCGTCAGAGGGAGGATTTTTAAGTTTATGCTTCGATTTTGGAAAATTCGTACATTTCTTTTGTGTTTTCTTCTGTAACATCGATTACGGTTAAGGTACAAGATGGAATCATATCTTCAGGGTGAGATGCGTTATATCCGCTGACACTGCTTAACTGATAATATCTGCCGTTATAGAAATGACACATATTATTGCCATGAACATGACCGATTGAAAGAAGTGAGATATATTCATTATCTGCGGTCATATCATCAAAAAGCTTATTTTCAGTAATTGTGTCAAGCTCATAAACATAAGCTGACGGGAAGCCCTCGTATACTTCACCATTTTCATAAGCCGTTTTGAATGCAGGTGTATTCATATGGAAAAATACGCTTGTTTTTACTTTTCTCTCGTCAATACCCTCAAGAAGCCAATTGATTTGATTTTCTTTTATGTAATCATACTCACCGATTGCCTTGATTGTTCTTGCGTGAGAATCCATAAATGCAAGGGAATGAACTAATTCACCATTGTATTCAAGGTCAACAAAGAACTGCATATCGCCGTCGAGGTTTTCTTCATTGCCATAGACGAAGTTTTCATACTCCATCAAATACGCGATTAAATCTTCATTTTCGCCGTCAATTTCACCGTCATTGTTACCCGGAAGAAATGTCCAAGGAATATCATAGCTATCAACAAGGTCAGAAAAGATTTTTGCAGCACCGTATTTATCGTAATCTGAAACAAGGTTGAAGCCATCAATCATATCGCCGTTTACAACAATAAAATCGCAGGGAGTTTTATCAAGAATTACCTTTAAATCTGCCATTGTTTTTGCGTCATTTTCGCAAGTTCCGTTATAAAAATGGGTATCATTGATTTTGAGGACTACAAATTCACCGTCATCGCCCACATCATAAGTAATTTGCTCCTGATTATAAATTTCGTCATAGCTGTGAGCAAGGTCGCGGGGTCTGTTGAAATTAAAACGATATAATATGTAGCCACCGAATGAGCCACCACAGACCAAAACAATTGCCAGAATAATTGATATTATTTTTAGAAATTTCTTTTTTGTCATAATTTTTCACCTGATTTAATACGGGTCGTCGAGGACGCCGACCCCTACGAATGATGACGGCGGGAAACCCCTCAGTCAACTTTGTTGACAGCTCCCCTTTCAGGGGAGCCGAGAGCCCCGCCGTATCATTTTAAATTATTTTTTGAGTGCTACTGCTTGTTTGCATTTTGCAACGATGTTTGCGGCATCGAGTCCGAACTCGTGAAGAAGCTGAACTGCAGGACCTGATTTACCGAATGTATCTTCAACACCTACGCGAAGAACGGGAACGGGAACGGTTTCGCAAACTACTTCTGCAACTGCTGAACCAAGTCCGCCGATTACGTTGTGCTCTTCTGCGGTAACGATTACGCCGGTTTTCTTTGCGCAATCAATTACAAGCTCGCGGTCGATGGGCTTAATTGTTGCCATATTCACAACTCTTGCAGAAATTCCCTCTGCTTTGAGCTGTTCTTCTGCCATAAGAGCCTCATTAACCATAAGACCTGTTGCGATAATTGTAACATCTGTACCCTCTTTGAGCACATTACCCTTACCGATTTCAAACTTATAATCTTCGTCGAATACTCTCGGTACTGCAAGACGACCGAATCGCATATAAACAGGACCGTCGTGCTTTGCGGCAGCAAGGACACAAAGTCTTGCTTCAACGTCGTCGGCGGGATTAAGAATTACCATGCCGGGAATTGTACGCATAAGACCGATATCCTCACAACACTGATGGCTTGCGCCGTCTTCGCCAACAGAAATACCTGCGTGAGTTGCGCCGATTTTAACATTAAGATGAGGATAGCCGATTGAGTTTCTTACCTGCTCAAAGGCTCTGCCTGCGGCAAACATTGCGAATGATGATGCGAAAACTGTGTAGCCTGCTGATGCTAAACCTGCCGCAACACCCATCATATTACCCTCTGCGATACCGCAGTCAATAAACTTTTCGGGGTGTGCTTTTTTGAACATACCTGTTTTTGTAGCCGCCGCCAAGTCAGCATCAAGAACAAGAACTTTAGCATCTGTATTACCTAATTCAACGAGTGCTTTACCGTAAGCATCTCTTGTTGCGGTTTTGATTACTTCGCTCATTTTACACCCTCCAATTCATTAAGCTTTGCAGTAAGCTCTGCAACGGCTGTGTTATAAAGCTCTTCGTTGGGAGCCGCGCCGTGCCAGTTAACCTGATTTTCCATATAAGAAACGCCCTTGCCCTTAACGGTTTTTGCAACGATTGCAGTAGGTCTGCCCTTACAATTCTTTGCATTTTCGAGAGCTGACTCGATTTCATCAAGGTTATTGCCGTCGATTTCGATTGTATTAAAGCCGAAAGCTGTGAACTTTTCGGGGATTGGGTAAGGAGAGTTAACCTCTTCAACAGTACCGTCAATCTGAAGATTGTTGTTATCAACGATTACAACAAGATTGTCAAGCCCTTTAGCATTGGCAAACATTGCTGCCTCCCAAACCTGACCTTCTTCGATTTCGCCGTCGCCAAGGATTGTATAAACTCTGTAATCCTTATTGTCAAGCTTTGCAGCAAGAGCCATACCAACTGCCGCTGAAACACCCTGACCGAGAGAGCCTGTGCTCATATCAACGCCGGGAATACATTTCATACTTGGGTGACCCTGAAGATATGAATCTGATTTACGAAGTGTTTTAATATCCTCTGTTGGAAAAAAGCCTTTAAGCGCAAGTGTTGCATAAAGAGCAGGTGCAGCGTGACCCTTTGAAAGAACAAATCTGTCACGGTCTTCCCATTTTGGATTTGATGCGTCAACTTTCATCTCAACATTATAGAGATAAGCCATAAGCTCTGCAATTGAAAGTGAGCCACCCGGATGGCCAGCCTTTGCATTAAAAATACCTTCTAACAAGAGAAGTCTTTCTTTTGTTGCAAAAATTTCAAGTTCCTTTTTCAAAGAAGCATTCATTTTTACTCCCCCTATTTTTTTATTATTCTTTGTAATCATTCATTATGTATTCAAGCAAGTCTGCAACTGCGCCGCGGTTACAATGACAAGCGTGGAATTTTGCGATTTCGTGCATTGCTTTGGGTGCTTGTCCGCAACAAGCGGGAAGTCCCACAGTTTTAAGCATATCGTAATCGTTAAAATAGTCACCGATTGCGGCAGTATTCTTGTGCTCGATATTATACATTTCGGCAATCTTCATAAGTGCTGTGCCCTTATGTACGCCCTCATTAAGCATTTCAAACGATGAAATTGAGCTTGACATAAAGTTTGCACCTGTATTTTCAAGGCTCAAAGCATATTTCTTAACTGCACTTATAAGGGGTGGCACACCAAGAAAAATTACCTTACCCCAATTCTCTCTTGGTACTTCATCAACACTCTTACAATTCACGCAATGAAGCTTATCTGCTAATACCATACAAGGTGCAAAGATTTTTGCATTTAATGTATAAATCACCTTGTCAGTGAGAATTTCAATTTCAAGTGACGGAAAACGCTTATATATATCGAACACTAAATCAACCGCTTTTGGATTGATTGGTGTGAAATGCAACATTTTTTCTTGTGAATAGTCATAAACACCGGCGCCATTCAAAACAACAGCAGGAGTGCCTTTAATGGGTAATCTGTCATAGTGTTTTCTCATTGACTCAACATTTCTGCCTGATGCCAATGTGAAATGGCCATTACATTTCAATACGAAATGCTTTATTGCTTCTAAATTTCTTTTGGGTAGCTTTCTTAATTTGTTGTTGAGAGTTCCGTCAATATCTGACACTACAAGCCAGTTTGACAAGTCCTTATTTGCCATTGTTATACCCCTCTCTATCTATCTTTTCCAGAAAAGCCTTGAAATAATCGGGTAAATCCGATGTGAATTCAAGGTATTCATCTGTTATTGGGTGAATAAACCCGATTTTTATTGCGTGTAAGCACTGACCCTTAAGGTAAGCGCTTTTTTTATCATTTCCGTAGACGAAATCGCCTGCAACGGCGTGGCCGAGATGTGCCATATGAACTCTGATTTGATGAGTTCTGCCCGTCCGGAGCTTTAACGAAATATGGGAATAGCCCTCATATTCGTTAATTACTGTATAGTGTGTAACTGCATTTTTGGAATTCTGCATAGTTACGCACATCTTCTTTCTATCCTTAGGACTTCTGCCGATGGGTGCCTCCACTGTGCCCGACTGCTCTTTCAAATGCCCGCAAATTACCGCATTGTATTCACGGGTAAAGCTGTGCTCTTTAATCTGTTCGGCAAGTCCCATATGAGCCTTATCATTTTTTGCAACGATTAAAAGTCCGCTTGTGTCTTTATCAATTCTGTGGACAATACCGGGACGGAGAATTCCGTTAATCCCCGAAAGAGAATCCTTACAATGATACAAAAGCGCATTTACAAGTGTACCGCTGTAATTACCCGGTGCGGGGTGCACCACCATTCCGCGAGGTTTATTGACAACAAGCAGATGCTCGTCCTCATAAACAATATCAAGAGGAATGTTCTCGGGTTCAGCGTCAAGTGGCTTCAAATCATTGGGAAGCATTATGATTTCGTCGTCAGCACTCACCTTATATTTTTTATTGACAGGTGCGCCGTTAACTGTAACCTTACCGTTTTCGATAAGCTTCTGAATTGAATTGCGTGATGAATTTTCAACAAGAACGGAAAGAAATTTGTCTATTCTCTCCCCTTCATACATTTCGGGGACTTCAATTAAAAGTTCAGGCATTTTTCTGTTCCTTTTCTTTCTTGATGTCTTTATAAATTCCGTAAAGCATCCAGATTATAAGCACAACTGCACTGCAGGTTACAAGGATATCAGCAAAATTGAATATTGCGAAATCGATGAATAAGGGCTCAATGTAATCGACCACAAATCCGCGGGAAATACGGTCAATAAGATTGCCCAAGCCACCTGCAAGAATAAGGGTTATGCACACATATTCAACACCGAATTTTACCTTGCCCTTTAATATATAGACAAGACCTGCCACAATCACCACAAGGGTAAATAAGGACAAAATCCAAGTATATTCGCTAAACGAGCCAAAGGCAGCCCCTGTGTTCTCGGCGTAATTCAGCTGAATAAAGCCGTCTATCAAAGGAAGGCTGCCAATCGGTTCGAGATATTTAATTACAAGTAATTTGATGATTTGGTCCAAAGACACCAGAACGGCGATGGACATTACTGTGATTACTTGAAGCATTCAGTACCTCGTTTTTTATTTTTTCTTAAAGAAATTTTTGAAAGAGATTGAGCCTTTGTCTTCTTCGGGCTCATCTTCAACCTCTACAGTATTCATAACTGCGGGTGCAGGTGCGGGAGCTTCTTCGTCTGCAAAGTCAATCTTGCTTAAATCAAGCTTGAAGGGCTTTTTAACGGGAGCTGCAGGCTCTTCTTCCACGATTTCTGCAACCTCTGTTTCGGGTTCTGCGGGAGTTTCTTCAACCTCTTCTGCAATCTCTTCCTCAACAGTTTCTTCAACGATTTCTGCCTCGGGCTCTGCAACTACTTCGATTTCTTCCTCAACGTCTTCTATGGCGACGGGAGCAGCCTCTTCAATAACTACAGGCTCTTCTTCAACAACCTCTGCAGATTCTTCTGCAACGGGTGCGGGCTCTGCCTTATCAAGCTGTTCGTCTACGATTTCGGGAAGCTGATTTATAAGGTTGATATGCTCTTTATACATTGCAACAAGCTTTGCTTTGAATTCAGAAGCCTCTTTCTTAACCATATCGTAAACAAGAGTTTCGTGAGTTACCTTACGATTGATATTACCGAGGATTTCGTCTGACTGACGGTTAGCCTCTTTGACAATCTTTTCTGCCTCTGCCTTTGCGCTTTCAATAATAGCATCTGACTCACGCTTTGCTTTTGCCTCTGCTTCGTCTGCATCTGCCTTTGCGTCTGCACGAAGCTTTTCTGCTTCTGCCTTTGCATCAACAGTATCTTTTTCAGCATTTTCTTTTGCCTCGGCAACAATACGGTCAGCAAGCTTCTGTGCATTGAGAAGTGCAAGCTTCAAGCTTTCTTCGTCTGCACGGTATTCCTCTACCTTTTTAGCAAGGATGCTGATTTTCTTAATAAGGTCGCCGTTTTCTTTGAACATCTGCTCGTAAGACGCAGAAACCTCGTTCAAAAAGCTATCAACATCTTCTGCACGGTATGAGCCGCGGCCTGTTGTCTGAAATGATTTTTCTCTAATTTTATCAGGTGTAAGCATTACAATATCCTTCCCATTCTGCTCAAATTTCTAAATAATATGAATGTTATCAGAAAAACATTCCGTTGTTTTCAAGCTCGTCAAGCAAATCGCCCATAACATCAACATTATAAGGAGTGATGATGAATGTGCTGTTTGCAACACGCTTAATCTGACCGTTGTTAGCATAAGCAACACCGGTTAAGAAGTCGATAAGACGGCGTGCAACATCTTTGCTTACTGACTCAAGGTTTAAAACAACTGTTCTTTTTTCGTTAAGGTTATCGGCAATACCGAGTGCCTCGTCAAATTTTTCAGGCTTTGAAAGAACCACCTGAAGCTGTGCTGTTGTATGAATATTAACTACTTTGTCCTGGTCGGAATTGCGCTGTGTACGGTGTGCCTGTCTTGATGGTCTTTGCTCGGGCTCGTCATAAGAATCTGTGCCCATAAATGCACCTGAATCCACATCATCATCGGGATAGTAACCGTCCTCGTCAACATTAACGATGTTTTTGATTTTGTCTAAAAAACTCATTTGCTAATCCTCCTGCTTTAATATATTCTTGGGCCGAAAATTGAAGAGCCTATTCTTACAAGATTTGACCCGCATAAAATTGCTTGTTCGTAATCTCCGGACATACCCATCGACAATACATTCATATCTATATTATCTATCTTTTTCGCCTTAATGTCAACATAGATATTGTAGATATTTTCAAAAAATTTACAAAGTGTTGTATCATTTTCGCATATTGGCGGGATTGTCATAAGTCCTTTTACGCGAATTGCGCCGATTTCGGCAATTTCGTAAAGATTCTCATAAAACTCTGATGTGGAGAAGCCTGTTTTGCTTTCTTCCTCGCCCACATTGATTTCAAGAAGAACATCGGTGACAATGCCCTTTTTAACTGATTGCTTGGCGATTTCTTTTGCGATTTTGAGAGAGTCAACCGACTGAATCATATCAACCTCGCCCACAATCTGCCCTGCTTTGTTGGTTTGCAGATGTCCGATTAAGTGCTTATCTACACCGTCGAGGTGTAAATCGGGCTTTTTACGAAGCATTTCCTGAACTCTGTTTTCGCCTATAAGCTTTACGCCGTAATCAAGAGCATAATTTATAAAAATGGGGTCAACGGTTTTTGTAACCGCCATAAGACGAACATCCTGCGGGGTTCTTCCGCTTTTCATTGCACTTTCAGCAATTTTTTCGTTGATTACATCAAGGTTATATTCGATATCCGCCCGACGAGCATCAAGAAACGACTTTTCCATCATACAAATCAACTCCTTGCGTAATTATTGTGTCATACTGTTTTACATATGTTGAATCGTCAACCTTTTCAATTATTGAATAATCTTCGGTTGAGTAAACAATTTTAATCTTTTTGAACTGAATAATATTACCGCGCTGAACATAAACGCCCTTTTCGCCGTCAACCTCACGGATTGCGTCGTTATTTATTCTGAAGCCCGTAAATTCGTCAGTAATAATTTCAATATCTGCAATTCGCAGATTTGCAACATCACGGTTCATAATATTGCATTTAAGCACAACCGCTACCTGCTCACCGTCTTTATCGCTCTTATAGACTACCTTACATTTTATTGTACCAACTGCGGTATTGGGTACATTGACGGAAACCGTGTTCCCTACCTCAATTTCGCCCGAATCGTTATAGGGCACATTGCAGAGAAAATACCAATCGAAAGAGTCAACCAATTTACCCATTACATCAGAAGAAGTTTCTTGCTTTTGGGCTGAAAGCAATGATGAAATCTGCGCACAGGTCACCTCGGTGCAATCTTTATAGGCAATTGCGTTTTCATAGCCGTCAACGGAGCCGATATAGTAGCCTGAGCTATGTGCGGCAACGGTAGTATAGCCTTCGGCAAGAGTTTGCAAAGAAACCAACTCTGCCTGAAGCTTTGAAAGCTTCGCTTCAACTACAATCTCTTCACCCACCGCAAGCTGACGGGCTGTAATAGCGTCACGCAAATCGATAAGAGCGTCTTCAAATTCGCTGCCGATTTCTTCACGTGAAGCAGAAATGAAATCAATGCATGCAGAGTCAATCAAGTCGGTATAGGATGATGGAGCGTTTGTGCCCACGCCCACACGATTTTTAAGCTGCTCGTAATATTCAATTTCTTTTTGCAGCTCGTTAATGCGGACATAAGCCGCTGCACTGTCGGAATTTTTAAAAACTACCGCAACATCTTCACCATTGCCAACACGCTTACCGTCTTCGGCAATTGAAACCACAGTACCGGTTGTATTTTCGGCGGTGATGTATTCTTCGTCACGCACAACAAAGGCGGTAGTTTCAATGGAATTCTGAATTTCGCGTTCTAATGCCAATTCTGTTTTATAAGGATTTGAGTTCATTTGCACAATCTGATAGACAAAATAAAGGATTATGCATACACCCGCGACAGAGCAAAGTGCTTTTATCAGTTTATTTTTATCAATTTTCACATTTGCTCCTCCTTTAAAAATTCTTCTGCCAAAGAATATACATGTCTGAGCATTTCTTCGGTATTTTCATAATCATCGGGATAAACCCAATTGATGTTTTCATTTTTACGAAACCAAGTGAGTTGTCGCTTGGCATAATGTCTTGTTTCGATTTTAAGGCTTTCAAGACATTCGTCGAGAGTTTTTTCGCCGTTAAAATACGGTGCTAATTCTTTATAGCCGATTGCCTGACAAGCTGTTGTGTCGGGGTCGGTATTATAAAAATCCTTTGCCTCGTCTAAAAGTCCGTTTTCCACCATAATATCAACTCGGCGGTTAATTCTGTCGTAAAGGGTATTACGGTCGCGGTAGTTAATACCGATATAAAGGACTTTGTATGGGGCTTCTTCGGCTCTTGAAAGGATTTTCTGCTCAGTTAAGGTTTTACCTGTGAGCTTATAAATCTCAAGGGCGCGAATTATACGGCTTTTATCGTTGAGGTGAAGTCGGCTTGCGGTTTCGGGGTCGATTTCGCGTAACCAATCAAGCATAAACTCTGCGCCTTTTTCGTCGAACATAGCGGTAAGCTCTTTTCGGGTTTCGGTATTTTCGTCTTCTTTTGAGAACTGAATGTTCTGCAAAAGCGAGTCAACATAAAGTCCTGTTCCGCCTGCAACTACGGGCAAATCACCGTTATTATGTATTTTTTCAATGCAACTGTTTGCGAGTTTAACATACTCTGCCACGCTGAATTTTTGAGAAACGGGCTGAAAACCGATTAAATGATGGGGAATTCCCTGCATTTCTTCCTCTGTGGGCTTTGCAGTTGCAATATTCATTTTTTCATAAATTTGCATTGAGTCGGCTGACACTACCTGACCCGAAAAACGCTTTGCAAGGTTTATTGACAAGGCGGTTTTTCCCGAGGCGGTGGGGCCCACAACTGCAATTACGGGTATTTTTTTCATAATTTACACTCTGCCGAACTGTTTTTCAAGCTCGTATTTTGTAAGTTCTATCATTACGGGTCTGCCGTGGGGGCAGAAGCGGACATCATTATCATTTACAACCTGTTTTGCGAGGGCCAAAAGCTCTGCGGTGGAGTTGTTATCCCCTGCTTTTATGGCACTTCTGCAAGCAACATTGTGGTAAATCCAATCAAGGTGCTCATTGGTAATATCGCGACGATTTTTAATGAGGTACTGTGCGATTTCGTCGATAAGAGGTGCGATTTCTTGATTATCCAAATCAATAGGACAACTGCGGACAATCACCGTACCGTTGCCGAAGTCTTCCACTTCAAAGCCAGCCTGTGAAATGGTTTCAAGGTTTTCGGTTACTGCAACATATTCCTCTTTGCCGAGTGTCACGGTCACGGGGGCTAAAAGCAACTGACTGCCGCCGTTTTGCTTATTCGCTTTCAACTGATTAAAGAGAATTCTCTCGTGGGCGGCGTGCTTGTCGATTACACAAAGTGTGCCGTTATATTCGATGAAAATATAAGTCTTATAAGCCTCACCAATAAGACGGATTGTGTCTTCTTTTGCGGGAGTTTTTTCTTCGATTATGGGTTTAGGCTCGGGAATTACAGGAGCTTCAACTTTTGGAAATTCGATTTCAAACGGGTCGTCGTCAACCTCTGCAGTATATGGTGTTTCAACATCATTGAGCATTTGTGTATGAGTTGACAAGGGTTTCAAAATCTTTTCGGTATATGTAGTATGCTCTTCAACTGTGGTTTGCTTGAAATCCTGTGCGGGCTTTGCAAAAATTTCGTTGAAGCTTGGTTTCTTTTCGGGTAAATGCACTTGCTTGAGTGATGTATTTTCATTCAATGCAGATTTTACCGAATGATAAACTGCATCGAAAATTGCACGCTCATCAGAAAAACGAACCTCAATTTTTGAGGGGTGAACATTCACATCAACAAGTGCGGGCGGTAATTCAATAAACAATACACCGCCGGGGAATTTACCAACCATAACGCTGTTTTTATAAGCATTTTCAAAGGCAGCGGTGATTGTGCCGTTCTTGACACTTCTGCCGTTTACGAAGAAATATTGCATTCCGCGTGAGCCACGGCAATTGAAGGGTGGAGTTACAAGTCCGCGGACCGACACATTGCCAACTGCGGAATTTACTTCTAAAAGTCCGTTTGAGAAATCCTTGCCGAATGCAGAGAAGCATACATTTTGAAGATTTCCGTCACCGTTTGTGGTGAATACCTGCTTGCCGTCACGGATAAAACGGAAACTGATTTCGGGATGAGAAAGTGCAAGCTTTTCAACTGCTGATGCAACATAATTGCCCTCGCTCACATCTTTTTTGAGGAATTTCATTCGGGCGGGAGTGTTATAGAAAAGCTCGCGGACAATCATAGTTGTGCCCACGGCACAGCCTGCGTCTGAAAAGTCGGTTATAATTCCGCCCTCGATGGTAAGGGAAGTGCCCATTTCTTCGGCTGCGGTTTTGGTTATCATATTAACCTTTGAAACTGCGGCGATTGACGGGAGCGCTTCACCGCGGAAGCCGAGAGTGAGAATTGCGTTTAAATCCTCTGCATTCTTGATTTTGCTTGTTGCGTGGCTTACGAATGCGGTTTTAACGTCGTCGCGGTCGATACCGCTACCGTTATCGGTAACGCGGATATATGAAATTCCGCCGTGCTGAATTTCAACGGTTATGGCAGTAGCGCCGGCATCAACGGCGTTTTCCATAAGCTCTTTTACAACGGATGCGGGGCGTTCAACCACCTCACCTGCCGCGATTAAATCTGCCATATGTTTTGGGAGTTTATTTATTTTTGCCATTGATGTTCACCTCTTTTTAAGTGCAAAATGCAAAACGCAAAGTGCAAAATTGAATGTTATTTAGTATGTTGTAGGGGCGATTCACGAATCGCCCGTGATTAGTAGTCAAATTGGGATTTGACAGTATATTTACTTTTCATTTGCATAAGCATATCCAAAATGAATCGGTGGTGCAGTTACCGATATATATACAAATTCCGTGGCACCATCATTCAACAACCCATGAATATCCTTATCTGCAAATCGTACAACATCACCTGCTTTGAAGACCATTTCTTTATCATCAGCAAGCAATAATTTCCCAGAACCTTTTATAGCATACCAAACCTGTTCCGATGCATCGTGAATATGTCTAGGCTGACTTACTCCAACTTCAAGATGCACCTCTGTGATTGTAACTCTTTCACTTGTAGAATTTTCAGGATTTAATAACTGTCTTGAAACAACTCCAGGATTCGCAAATTCTTTTATATTGTCTCCATTTATGAATTCCATATTTTGTACCTCGTAAATTCAAGTTTATCAAATCACTTTAATTTTCTTTCGGGCGGGCACGGAGACCCGCCCCTACAAAGTAGTTGTGTGTTTTTAGGTTTGCGGTCGGGCGATTCGTGAATCGCCACTACGGAACGGGACGATGTGGGCATCGTCCCCTACAATTCAGGCTTCTCCTTGAGGAAAAGCTGTCACGAAGTGACTGATGAGGTGTAGGTTGCATATGCAACCGTTAATTTGGTTTCCACCTCATCCACCGCAAGCGGTCCCCCTTCCCCTCAAGGGGAAGGCCAGTTTAGTTCTTCGCTTTGTCTATAAGTTCATAGAGAAGTCCCATTGCTTCGATGGGGGTTAAGGTGTTTATATCGATTGTGCGGAGACGGTCCATAATGTATTCTCTTGAATTTGATTCAAATGAAGTTTGGATTTCTTCGAATTCAGGCTCGGGAATTTCGACCTGTGTTTTGGGTTTCATAAGGTCGTTATGTTCAAGAGTTTTGAGGATTGTTTTTGCTCGTTTGATTACATTTTCGGGAATTCCCGCTAATTTTGCAACCTCGATACCGTAACTGCCGTCAGCACCGCCACGGACAATACGGCGCAAGAATGTGATATCGTCACCGCGTTTTTTAACTGCGATATTGTAGTTTTTAACGCCGTCAACTGTGCCCTCTAATTCGGACAATTCGTGATAATGAGTTGCAAAGAGAGTTTTTGCGCCGATTTTCTTTTTATCTGCAATATACTCAACAACTGAGCGGGCAATACTCATTCCGTCAAAGGTTGAGGTACCGCGACCGATTTCGTCGAGAATAATAAGACTATTCTTTGTTGAATACTTTAAGATTTCTGCAACCTCGTTCATTTCGACCATAAAGGTTGACTGACCCGATGCCAAGTCATCTGACGCACCGACACGGGTGAAAATACTGTCAACAATGCCGATATCCGCTGATTTTGCAGGGACAAAGCAACCCATTTGTGCCATAAGAGTGATAATTGCAATTTGTCGCATATATGTGGATTTACCTGCCATATTGGGACCTGTGATTACTGCCATTCGGTTGTCTTCGCAATCGAGAATTGTGTCATTTGGCACGAACATTGTGCCTTTTTGAAGTGCCTCAATTACGGGGTGACGACCCTCTGAAATTCTTATAACGCCCTTATCGTTGATATCGGGGCGGGTATAGTTATTTTTAACTGAAACTGTTGCGAATGAACAAAGAACATCTAAAAGGGCGATTGCGTGAGCAGTGCGTTGTGTTCTTAAATACTCCCCTGCAATCTTTTTGCGGATTGAATTGAAAATCTCATATTCAAGACCCACAATTCGTTCTTGTGCACCCAGCACCTTTGTTTCAAGGGCTTTGAGCTCTTCGGTGATATAACGCTCACAGTTTGAGAGTGTTTGTTTTCTTATGTAGGTATCGGGAACCAATTCCTTATAAGAATTGAGCACCTCAAAATAATAGCCGAAAACCTTGTTGTAGCCGATACGAAGCTTTTTGATGCCTGTTTTTTCCTGCTCGTCGGCTTCAAGCTTTGCGAGCACGGATTTACCGCCATTCACGATATCGCGAAGCTCGTCCAATTCTTTATTAAAGCCGTCATTGATTATTCCGCCCTCACGGACAGAAAACGGCGCATCTTCTTTAATTGCGGTTTTTATGAGTGCACAGACATCGGCAAGCACATCAATTTCTTCATAAATATATTTAAGCAATTTACAGTTTGCAGATGTAAGATTTGCCTTGATTTCGGGCAAGTTTTCAAGAGTTGTGCGAAGTGACAACAATTCTTTTGCATTTGCGGTGTTATAGACGATACGGGTCATAAGACGCTCCATATCGTAGACGCTTATCAAAAGCTGTGTTTCATTCTCACGCATTTCGGTATTTGTATAAAGCTCGTCCACCGCATTAAGACGCTTTGAAATCTCGGCACAATCATAAAGCGGGCGTTCAATGAATGAACGGAGCATTCGTTTACCCATTGCGGTTTTTGTTTTATCAAGCACCCAGAGAAGTGAGCCTTTTTTCTCGCGGTCGCGCATTGTTTCAAGCAATTCAAGATTGCGCACCGCTGAAATGCCCAGGCTCATATATTTTGCGTCAGTATAGAAATTTATATTTTTTATATTCTCTAAATCTCTGCGTTGAGTTGACTTCAAATACGCAAGTGATGCACCGAGGGCACATACCGCGTTATTGCGCTGATTAAGTGAGAGAGTTGCCAAATCATTTGTGCCGAAATGCTCTTTGCAGAGGGCTTCGGCAACGACAAATTCAAATTCTTCAATCAATAGCTCAACAGACGCTTCAAGCTTTTTGGATATAAAATCAGCAAGTGAAGAAAATGACACAACCTCTTTATTGAGAATAATCTCGGTGGGGTTATAGCGACCCATCTCGTTGATTACGCGTTGCTCAATATTTTCTTCAAATTCTGTAAGATTGACCTCGCCTGTTGAAATATCAATAAAGCACACACCGACCTTACTGTCGGCTGCACAAACTGACGCGAGATAATTATTCTTTGACTCGTCAAGCATTGAGCTTTCGATTACGGTACCGGGAGTGATTACGCGGATAACGTCGCGTTTAACAATACCCTTGGCGGTTGCGGGGTCTTCCATTTGCTCGCAGATTGCAACCTTATAACCGCGGGAAACAAGCTTTGCGATATATGTATCTGCACTGTGGAAAGGCACACCGCACATTGGGGCACGCTCTTCAAGACCGCAATCGCGACCTGTAAGTACCAATTCAAGCTCTTTTGATGCTTTTTTTGCATCGTCAAAGAACATCTCGTAAAAGTCACCAAGACGGAACAGTAATATGGTGTCTTCGTAATTCTTTTTTATTTCAAAATATTGTTGCATCATTGGTGAAAGTGCCATATTTTTAATTCCTTCTCAGTTAGTTTAGATTTTTCCTTGTTCACCATAAGGTGAACATATCAAAATTGAATGAAATGAAATTATATCGAATTTATCGTAAGATAAATATATCAAGTGTGATTTATCACACATATCGAATAGGATTTTTGTCGATATAAATTCCTGACGAAATTTTCGATATGATATTGATAACTCAATATCTCGATATGTTACTTTGTAACTCGATATGTTTGCTATCGCAAACGAGTTACACCTCATCCGTCGGCGTTGCCGCCACCTTCCCCTCAAGGGGAAGGCAGATTGTATTTTTAGTTGATTAGTGTGAACAGCCTTCGTCGCCGCAGTCACAGTGACAGCCTGAACAGTCGCCGCCACAAGAATGTGCAGTGGGGTCGCAAGTGTCGGGGTCGTCGCCGTTAACGCACATTGCAAGAATACCTGTGAGGTAATTCATAAGCTCGTCGATATCTTTTCTTGCCTTTTCATAAGCCTGCATATTGGGGTTCATCATAATCTGTGTGTAAACACCGCGGAACTCCTCATCATAAGCCTGCATTTTGCCTTCGTCGGGCTCTGCTTTTGAAGCTTCATGCTGATAAGAAACCTGAATAAGCTGAATTTTGCTCATAAGCTCGTTGAGTGCTGTATCCTTTTCGTTAGCCTCAATTGCTTTCTGCATTGCAAGATATCTTTCGTCCTGCTGAATTGCTTTACCAAGCTCTCTTGTAAGTTTTTCAAGTGACATTGTTTTGTACTCCTTTATATTTACTTTATTTTTTATTTTACCAACTCTCCGCGAACAATCCAGTTAAGCGGCTCTGTAACCTTAACATTACAGAATTTACCGATTAAGCTTTTATCGTCTGCGGGGAATTCGATTATAACATTACCATCGGTTCTGCCTGCCATGAAGCCC
This sequence comes from uncultured Eubacteriales bacterium, assembly GCA_964614605.1. Lineage (GTDB taxonomy): Bacteria > Bacillota > Clostridia > Oscillospirales > Acutalibacteraceae > Fimenecus. The sequence goes on along the minus strand of CAZTLU010000002.1, from coordinate 3,050 downwards.
TCAAGGGTTTTGCTTTCGCCCTCGCAAAGTACACGGTAGGTTTTACCTTTCATTTGCGCGCTATGGTTTGCCGCGATGCTCTCTTGCAAATCACAAAGCTCTTTAAACCATTTATTTTTTTCTTCGTAAGGTACGGGGTCGGGCATCTGCTCCGCTTTAGTTCCCTTCCGGCACGAGAAAATAAAAGTGAAAAGTGAAGTGAAGCCCACCTCTTTAATGAGGGATAAGGTATCGCAGAATTCCTCATAGGTTTCACCGGGGAAGCCTACGATTACATCACTTGTAAGGGATAAGCCCTCAATTTTCTCTTTTGCGTAATTTATAAGCTCTAAATACTGTTCACGGGTATAACGGCGGTTCATTTCTTTAAGCACTCGGTTATTGCCCGATTGGAAAGGCAGATGAATATGCTTTGAAGCCTTTTCGCACTCGGCGATTGTGTCTATGAGCTCTTTTGTGCAATCCTTGGGGTGCGAGGTCATAAAACGGATTGTGAATTCGCCGTCAAGGTCGTTTATCTGACGGATAAGCTTTGAGAAGTTAATGTCTTCGTCAAGACCTTTGCCGTATGAATTCACATTCTGACCGAGCAATGTAATATCCTTATAGCCCTCGCCAATAATCTGCTTTGCCTCGGCAATAATATCCTCTGATTTACGGCTACGCTCTCTGCCCCTTACATAAGGAACAACGCAATAGCTGCAGAAATTGTCGCAACCGTACATAATGGGCAACCACGCTTTTGCAGAGTTGTCGCGGAGCGCGGGTACACCCTCGGCAATCTCGTTAGTTTCGGTCATATCGGCGAAAACTCGCTTGCCTCGTGTTAAATATGCTTTGAGGATTTCGGGTAATTTATACTGCCCGTGAGTGCCGAAAACTATATCAACAAAAGGATAACTGTTATAAATCTTTTCGCGGATATGCTCTTGCTGCATCATACAACCGCAAAGTGCGATAATAAGATTGGGATTTGATTGCTTCAATCTTTTGATTGCACCAACATTGCCGAAAACTCGGTCCTCGGCGTGTTCACGGATTGCACAAGTGTTATAAAGAATTAAGTCTGCTTCTTCCTTATCTTCGGTCATAACATACCCCATTAAAGAGAGTGAGCCTTTAATTCGCTCGCTGTCTGCCACATTGCCCTGACAACCATAGGTGTGAACAAAGGCTTTTGGTGGTGCGTTATATGTAAGCAAAAGCAATTCTTTAACATCTTCTGCAATAATATTCTGTTTTTCAATTTGCTGGGTATTAACGAAATTAGTCAAAATTTATGCTTCCTTTGTATATACAGAATGTAAAAATTTAAGAACATCGTTGTAAACGACATCATTATCTTCTTCGTTGAGAATTTCGTGACGCATTGTGGGATAAAGAATGGTTGTGGGCTCAATGCCTGCCATAACAAGCCGGTCGGCAGTTGCGAGCACTCCTTTACCATTCATACCAACAGGGTCTTTAGCGCCTGAAATCACCATTACGGGCAAGTTTTCGGGAAGTCTTTCTGCCCACGCAGGGTCGCAAGCCTCACGCATAAGATTATAAATATCGCGGTAGCCTGCCAATGTGTATGTAAAGCCGCAAAGCTCGTCATTTGAATAAGCAAGGCGGTTTTCGGGGTTAACGGAAAGCCAAGAAAGTGGGTTTTCTTTATCGTCGCCCATCATTGAGAAGCCCTTATTCATAAGCTCGCTCATTTTGTCAACACGACGTGTTGTGCCGTATTTTTCAATAAGCATATCAATTACATCTGTAGCGGCGTTGATGATTTCGGGTAAACTACCTGTGCCGCAGAGAATCATACCGTCAAGCTCATAACCGAAGTGTGAGCCGTAAACCCTTGCACAGAAAGAACCCATAGAATGACCGAAAAGGAAATATGGGATATCGGGATTTCTCTTTTTCATAATCTTTGTGAGAATGTGCATATCGTCAACAAGGCGTTTGTCACCGTTACGCTCACCCATATAGCCGATTTGTGAACGCTCGGTAATGCTTTTGCCGTGACCTAAATGGTCGTTACCGCAAACCACAAAGCCGTTAGATGCCAAAAAGCGGGCAAAATCGTCATAGCGTGCAATATGCTCTGACATACCGTGAGTTAACTGCACAATGCCGATGGGAGTTAATTCGTCATCTTCCCAGATGAGAGTTCTGATTAAATTTTCACCGTTTGATGAGTTGAAATAAGCCTCTTTTCTAACCAATGCCATAACAAAATCCTCCTAAATGCATATTTTCGCATATTAATGGTTTTATTATACTACAAAACCTCTTTTTTGTCATTAAAAATCTGTAAAATTTCAAATTTTTTTAATTTTGTAGAGTTTACTATTAAGATAAAATAATTTTAAATATTTTTATTAAAAACTGTTAGACTTTCTGTAAATTACTACCAATTTCGAGGGTTTTTACGGTGTTTACGCTTGATATTCTGATACTTTTGAAATTTGCATTGAATTTTTGTTTATGATAAAATTTCAAAAAACAGACAAGGAGTGAAAAAATGACATACGAACAGGTAGTAAGCAAGGTTAAATCAAAATTCGCAAAGGCTGACGCATCGGGTATTGACGGTGTTGTTGCTTTGCAGATTAACCTTGAGGGCAAGAATGTAAACGGTATTTTCTACATTGAGGTTAAAGACCATAAGGTAAGCGTTGAGCCCTATGAATATTACGACAGACACGCGATTGTTACTGCCAACCCAACTAACCTTTTAAAGCTTATTGACGGTAAGCTTGCCCCCGTTGAAGCATATAACAAGGGTAAGGTTGTAATTGACGGTGATTTGGGTGCAGTGAGTGCGGTAATTAAACTTGTAAAGTAATTTATTTTGAATTTGAAATGTACGGTTTGGCAAATCCTTCCCCTCCTTCATAGAGGGAGGTGGCAACGCGTCAGCGTTGACGGAGGGAGTTTATTCAGATTTAACTCCCCCAGTCACTCGCGTTGCTCGTGACAGCCCCCTCAAAGATGGGGCGGTCGCTTCGTGAAACGGCCCTACACGGTTGAGCGAGGCTATTATATGTGAAAAAGGAACA
>CAZTLU010000001.1:5290-65823 GCA_964614605.1 uncultured Eubacteriales bacterium | reverse complement strand
CTTGTTGTATGAGCGGTAGCGGACCCACAGTTTTCGGCATTTTTAGTGATAAAGAAAAAGCAGAGCTGTGCTATGATAAGCTTTGTAAAAAATATGAAAATGTATTTATGTGTAAGCCTGTGAATAAGGGTGTTATTGAATTATAAAAATTAAGGCTCGCGTCTATTTGCGAGCCTCATTTTTTATGTATTCAAATAGTTTTTGACAACCGAGAGATACATCGTTGTATGTTGTTTTAAAATCTCTTGTGTACCAAGGGTCTGCAACATCTCGGTCAAGATGTGCAAAGCTTAATAATTTGTGGATTATATTATCCTTGTCATATCCGATAATTCTGTTGATGTTTCTCATATTTGCACTATCCATTCCGATTATGAAATCATATTTTTCATAGTCGGATTTTTTTAATTGAACGGCTTGTCTTTTTGTGTAGGGTATACCCATTTCGTCAAGGATTTTCTTTGTCCCCCAATGAGTATCATTGCCGATTTCTTCGATACTTGTAGCACTTGAACAAATCAAAAACTCATTTTCACAACCGTTCTTTTTAACAATATCCTTCATTACGAATTCCGCCATAGTAGAACGACAGATATTACCATGACAGACGAACATAATTTTAATCATAATATCACCACAATAAATATATCATAATTAGCGAATATTTCAACCCTCCTTATCATATTTATTTATGACCGATAAGGAGGGCTGAACTTTGAAAGATTTAGTTGAGGAAAGAGCCGCAATGCTTGGGGAATACATAGTTGAGAATGAGGCGACAGTCCGTGCCGCCGCAAAGGTTTTCGGAATAAGTAAAAGTACAGTACATATGGATGTTGCCCAAAGGCTAAAAAAAGTTGACCCTACTCTTTACGGGCAGGTGCGTAAGGTTCTTGAGGTCAACAAGGCAGAACGCCATATCCGCGGAGGGCTTGCTACAAAAGAAAAATACTTAAGCAAAAAATAATTTATATGCCATATTTTTGCAATAAATCACTTGAATTTTCATAGTATTCGTGTATAATATTATCTGTTGAATTTTAGGTATATATCACTTGAAAGGTGGATAATATAGTGGCTGAAGAAAAAAATCTCTTTGTTGACCTTGAGCATCAGGTTATGAAGCTCTGGGAAGAAGAGAAGTATTATGAAAAGCTTGTAGAGAAAAATAAGGGTAATAAAATGTTCCGTTTCCTTGACGGACCTATTACTGCAAATAACCCCATGGGTATTCATCACGCTTGGGGCAGAAGTACAAAAGACATTTTTATCCGTTACAAATCAATGCAGGGTTACGATTGCCGTAGACAGAACGGTTTCGACTCTCAGGGCCTTTGGGTTGAGGTTGAGGTTGAAAAACAGCTCGGCTTCAAAACAAAGAAAGATATTGAAGAGTACGGAATGGACAAGTTTACCCGTCAGTGCGTTGACCGCGTTAAGCACTATTCAGGTATTATTACCGAGCAGTCAAAGCGTCTTGGTCAGTGGATGGATTGGGAAAACTCATACTATACAAATACAGACCTTAACATTCAGGGTATCTGGCATTTCTTAAAGGAATGTGATAATCACGGTTGGATTCAGCGTGAATATAAGCCTATGCCTTGGTGTCCTCGTTGCGGTACATCACTTTCTGAGCACGAAATGACAGGCTCATACAAAATGATGACCCATAATTCAGTTTTCTTCAAGCTTCCTATTGAAGAACTGGGTTCTAAAATTCTTGTCTGGACAACTACTCCTTGGACTTTGTCTTCAAACGTAGCTTTGGCAGTTAACCCTGAAATTGACTATGTTGAGGTTAAAATCAAAAGTGATGACCAGACACTCATTCTCGCTAAGAATGCTATTAAATATCTTGGTGACGATAAGCTTGAGGTTGTTCGCGCACTTAAGGGTGACGAACTTGTTGGTCTTCATTACGAAACTTGCTTTGCTGATATTGAGGCACAGCAGGGCTTTGAGCACAAAATTGTAGCTTGGGAAGATGTTGCAGCTGACGAAGGTACAGGTGTTGTTCATATTGCTCCCGGTTGCGGTATCGAAGACTTTGAGCTTGGTGAAAGACTCGGTCTTCCAAAGGTAATGCCAATTGACGATATGGGTATCTATCTTGAAGGCTTCGGATGGATGACAGGTAAAGACAGCCACACAATCGCTGACGAAGTGTTCGCAAAACTCGATGAACAGAATAAACTTTATAAAGTTGAACCACACGAACACAGCTACCCGGTATGCTGGAGATGTAAGAGCGAAATCGTTTTCCGTCTTGTTCCTGCTTGGTACATTAAAACAAGTGAAATCAAACCTAAACTTATTGAATGTGCAAATTCAGTTAAATGGGAGCCTGCTTCAAACGGTAAGCGTATGAATGACTGGCTTACAAATATGGGTGACTGGAATATTTCTCGTAAGCGTTATTATGGAATGCCACTTCCTTTCTATCCGTGTAGTTGTGGTCATATCACAGTTGTTGGTTCAAAAGATGAACTTCGCGAAAAGGCTGTTGACCCAGCTCTTGTTGATGCACTTCCCGAGCTTCACAGACCTTGGGTTGATGATGTTAAGATTAAGTGTGAGCATTGCGGCAAAGAGGTATCTCGTGTTTCAGATATCGGTGATGTTTGGCTTGACGCGGGTATTGTTCCATTCTCAACACTTGGATATTTCACAGACCGCGAAGCATGGGAAAAGAACTTCCCTGCAGAGTGGGTTACAGAAATGCACGAGCAGGTTAGACTTTGGTTCTATTCAATGCTGTTTATGAGTACTGTTCTTGTTGGTAAAGCACCTTATGAAAGAGTTGTTACCAACGGTATGGTTGTTTCAGAGGATGGCTCAAAGTTCTCAAAGACAGGCTTTATGATTAAGTTTGACGAGGCTGCAGAGAAAATCGGTGCTGATACAGTTCGTTACCTCTATGCAAGTGCACCGAATACCAATGATGTTCGTTTCGGTTACAACCTTGGTGATGAAGCAAGAAGAAAGATGCTCGGTTTCTGGAATATTTATACATTCTTTGATACCTATGCACAGATTGATAAGCCCAACTTTGCAGATTATAAAGTTGATTTCTCAAAATTAACACCAACTGATAAGTGGCTTCTTGTCAGAACAAACGAGTTTATCAAAAAATCAACTGCTTCTATGGATGATTATAAAGCATTCGCACTTGTTAAAGATTTTGAAGCATTTGTTGATGATATTTCTAACTGGTATATCAGAACAAACCGCCGTCGTTTTTGGAAAACAGGCGACGAGCAGGATAAGATGGTTGCATATTGGACACTCTTCAATGCACTTAAAGTTTGCACACAGGTTATGGCTCCAATTATGCCATTCATGACAGAGTATATCTGGCAGAAGCTTATTAAGAAGTGTGATGCAACAGTTGCAGAGTCAGTTCATTTAAGTGATTGGCCTACAGAGCTCCAAGGTGTTGAAGATGACGGTATTATCGAGCAGACAGCTCTTGCACGCGAAGTAATTGCAGTAGCAATGCGACTTCGTAACGAGCAGCAGATTAAGGTTCGTCAGCCCCTTGCAAAGCTTTTCGTATGCTGTGACAGTGATAAAGCGGATAAAATCAAGACATTTGAAAAGAATATTCTTGATGAGCTCAATATCAAAGCTATCGAATATATTGACGATGTTAATGTTCTTGAAGATAAGTTCTTAACTGTTAACTTCAAGGTTGCAGGCGCAGTTCTTAAGCAGAATGTTAACAAGATGAAGCAGACTCTTGAAGCTCTTTCAGAAGACGAAATGTCAGCACTTACAGCGGCAGTAGTTGTTGGTGGTGAGGTTTCAGTTCCCGGTTGGGAAGAAAAGTTTGATTCTTCAATCTTCAATGTTCAGTCAAAAACAAAGAAGGGTATTGTTTCTGCAGAGTTTGCAACTGAATGTGTAGTAGCACTTGATGTTGTGCTTACAGACGAGCTCCTCAAAGAAGGCGTTGTACGTGACATTATCCGTCAGTGCCAGGTTGCTCGTAAAGATGCAGGCTATCAGGTTGAACAGCGCATTAAGGCTTCAATCACAGTTGATGACGAGTTTATCATTAGTGCACTTACAGAAAAGCTCAGCTATGTTGCGAGTGAGCTTCTCGCAGATAGTCTTGTTCTCAACGCAGAAATGAATGCTGATTATTCAAACGAGTTCACAGTAAACGACAAAAAGGTTACTGTATCAGTTATTAAAGTAACCACTGATTAAATCAAAATCACAATTCACAGCGGCTACTTTTCCGTCAGAAACGCCAAAAATACTCGTTAATACACAAAGTATTGCCTGCGTTTTTTGACGCTTCTGGCAAAAACTATCTCGCTGATAATCGCAACCCGATTAAATCAGCAGTTACTAAAGGAGAATAAAAATGTTTCAGGTTACTAAAGATATGAACATCGGCGAAATTCTTGATAATGCAAGAGAAACTGTACCGTTTTTCCTTAATCTCGGTATGCATTGCCTTGGCTGTCCATCAGCAAGAGGGGAAACTGTTGAGCAGGCTTGTATGGTTCACGGTGTTGACCCCGATGAATTCGTTGCAGGAATTAACGAATTTCTAAAAGAAAACGCAAGCAAATAATTAAAAAATCTCCCCCTATATAACATAGGGGGATTTTCTTAAAAGGCGGTGATTATATGCAATTAGATAAAAGACTTTCTGCGGTGGCGGGTTTGATACGAAATGGCACAAAATTTGCCGATATCGGTACAGACCATGCATATTTGCCCGTTTATCTCATAAAAAACGGTATAATTGATAATGCCATTGCCGCAGATTTGCGTAAAGGTCCTCTTGAAAACGCAAGAGAAACTGCCGAAGTATATAATCTTACCGAAAAAATTCAACTTCGTTTATCTGACGGACTTGATAATTTTACCGCCGGTGAAGTTAATGAAATTGCCGTTGCAGGTATGGGCGGATTGCTCATCGCTCAATTCGTAGAGCGAACAGAATGGCTTAAAAATACTGACATTCATTTGATTCTTCAGCCTATGACTCATACTGAAGAATTGAGAAAAACTCTTTTAGACAATGGCTTTCAAATTGATAAAGAAGTTGCAGTACAAGACAAAGACAAGCTTTACATAATAATCAGCGCATATTATGGCGGGGAAAAAATTGATTATACCAATTTTGATTTAATTGTTGGTAAACTGACTTCTAATGATGACGAAGCTTCAAAAATATATCTTAATCATATTTATGAGAAATATAACAAAAAGCTTGTTGCATTAAAAAGAGCTGAAAAAGATTGCGAAGAACTTGAAAAAACAGTAGGGGAGTTAAAGAAATGGCAACTGTAAGAGATATTTACAATTTTATTGATACAATAGCACCCTTTACTACTGCAGAAGAGTGGGATAATTCGGGATTGCTTGTTGGTGACGAAAATAAAAAAGTTAATAAAATTCTGTTTGCACTTGATTGTACAGAAAATGTTATCAATCAGGCAGTTTCTTGCGACGCAGATTTGATTGTTACCCATCACCCCATAATTTTCAAGCCGATTTCAGAGGTAAATGCTGACAGTTTAGTTTATAAGTTGATTAAAAATAATTTGAGTATTATCTGTGCCCACACAAACTATGATAAAGCAATAGACGGTGTTAATGACATTCTATGTAAAACAATTGAGCTTGATAATATAACGAAAATCGAAAATACTTGTCTTAATGTTGGTGAGCTTACAACTGAAATGAATTCAAATGAGTTCACACAGTTTATAAAGTCAAAGCTCAACGGAGTTGTAAGATATAATTCAATTGAAAAATCAGTAAAAAGAGTAGCGGTTTGCAGTGGTTCAGGCAGTGACTATCTTGCGTTGGCAAAAGAATTAAATTGTGACGCACTCCTAACAGGTGACGGTTCACATCATAGCTTTCTTGATGCAGATGAAATGGGAATTTTGCTTGTTTGCGCAGGACATTTTGAAACAGAAAACATAGCAATCAAACCACTTGCAGATAGAATTAAGAGTATTTTTGATATTGAGTGTGTTATCGCGGTACAGAAATCCCCGATAATTACTATTTAAGAGGTTTTATGGCACTTGACGGAATAACTTTGGGTTTAATCAAAAACGAGCTGAAAGGCTATATAATCGGCGCTAAAGTCGAAAAAATACACCAGCCCTCAAAAAATGAGTTGGTGTTTATTTTGCGCACCCGAAACGGCGCTTATAGATTATATTCCTCCTGTGATGGTCAAAGCCCGAGAGTTCATTTAACAAGATATTCTCTTGAAAACCCTAAAACTCCGCCAATGCTCTGTATGCTTTTCCGCAAAAGACTTGTAGGCGCAAATCTTGTTGATATAAGACAAATAAAAAGCGACAGAATTTTAATATTTGATTTTGACGGTACAACTGAAATAGGTGACAAAACCCAATATCATCTTGTTTTTGAGATTATGGGTCAGAGAAGTAATATTATTCTCTGCGATAGTGATTATAAAATTCTTGATGCAGTCAAGAGAGTGGACGAAAACAAATCTCAAGTTCGTGAAATTCTGCCGGGACTTCGCTATGAACTCCCGCCTATGCAGGATAAATGTGATATTATCAATGATGATGTGTCAATCATTATTGCGAGCATTTTAGAAAAAAGTGAAAAAATTCTTTCAAAAGGAATTCTAGATGTTATTGAAGGTTTTTCACCGATTGTCTGCCGTGAAATTGCTTACAGAACAGTTTTCGGCGATAAACAAATTGGTTTGTTGAGTGAGATTGAAATTGAGCGTCTTGCAAATGAGCTTCAAATTATAAAAGAAGAGATTATTGAAAAATCTACTCCTCAAATGTTGGTTAATGGTGAAAATGCACCTTTTGATTTTTCTTTTACCAATATTCGTCAATATGGTAAAACTCTTGAAAAGAAGGAATATGAAACATATTCAGAGCTTCTTGACGATTTCTATTTTGAGCGTGACAAGGCAAACAGAATTAAACGCCGAGCGTCAGATTTATTTAAGCTTCTCAACAGTGCAGTTGAAAGAACTGCCCGTAAAATCAACAACAGAAAAGCAGAGCTGGAGAAAAGCGAAAATCGTGAACAACTCCGCATTTTTGCTGAACTCATCACCGCAAATCAGTACCGATTAACTGAAAAATCTTCTGTTTATTGTGTTGAGAATTATTATGATGATAACAAGCTGATTGATATACCCGCAAATCCCGCGTTGACGGCTCAACAAAATGCTCAAAAGTATTTCAAGGAATATAAAAAAGCCGCCAATGCAGAAAAACTTCTTCATACCTTAATAGAAGAAGGCGAGCAGGAACTAATTTATCTCGATACCGTTATTGACAATCTTTCGAGAGCCGATACAGACCGAGAGATTTCTGAAATTCGCGAAGAGCTTGAAATTGGCGGTTACATTAAATCTAAAAAGGGCAGTAAGCATAAAAAAGAAAAGCCATTATCACCAGTAGAGTTTCTATCAAGCGACGGCTTTAAAATTTTTGTAGGCAGAAACAACATACAGAATGATATTCTTACATTAAAAACTGCAAAAAATTATGATATATGGCTTCACGTTCAAAAGCAGGCAGGCTCTCATACAATTATTGTTGCTGATAATAAAGAAATTACTGATATCGCAATTTATGAGGCGGCGTGTATAGCGGCATATCACAGTAAATCAAAAGCTTCATCATCTGTTGCAGTTGATTATACAATTATTAAAAACATCAAAAAACCTGTTGGTGCAAAGCCAGGTAAGGTAATTTATAATACTTACAACACCGTTTATGTAACACCTCAAAAGGATTTAATTGAAAAACTTAAGATTAAATAAAATGAACCGGGAAGAATTTGTCTTCCCGGTTTATTCTATACATCATCAGAAACGAGAATCTCGTTACGACGGAATAAAAGTGACAAGCACCAAATTCCGGCAAGGGCCACAAGGGTATAAACAATTCTGCTGATAATTGCTCCCTGACCGCCGAAGAGCCAAGCAACAAGGTCAAATTGGAACAAGCCGATTGCGCCCCAGTTGATAGCACCAATTATAACGAGAATTAAAGAAATTCTGTCAAGCATTATTTTCACTCCTTAAAATCATTGTAGACTGCCTGCACGATTATTATGGTTAAAAATAATGCTTTTATTCTTGTTATAATCAGTTAAAATTTTTAATTTAAATTTGCTTTTTCTTTTAAAATTTCAACCTTATCAGTAACTTCCCACATTACATCACAATCAGTTCTGCCAATGTGTCCGTAAGCGGCAAGCTGTTTGTAAATGGGGTTGCGAAGCCGGAGATTATCAATAATTGCTGCGGGACGAAGGTCGAATACCTCGTTAATAATATCGCCAAGTTCTGAATCCTTGAGCACACCTGTGCCGAATGTGTCAACCATTACTGAAACGGGTTTTGCAACACCGATTGCATATGCTAACTGAATTTCGCACTTCTTTGCAAGACCTGCGGCAACAACATTCTTTGCAACATATCTTGCAGCGTAAGCAGCAGAACGGTCAACTTTTGTGGGGTCTTTGCCCGAGAATGCACCGCCGCCGTGACGAGAGTATCCACCGTATGTATCAACAATAATCTTACGTCCTGTAAGACCTGAGTCACCCATAGGTCCGCCAATTACAAATCTGCCTGTTGGGTTAACATAAATCTTTGTATCGTCATCTAAAAGCTCTGCGGGAACAATGGGAGCAATAACATATTTCTTAACATCTTCACGAATCTGTGCAAGCTCAACATCTGCGCTGTGCTGTGAAGATACAACGATTGCATCAATTCTGACAGGAGTTTGGTTTTCGTCATATTCAACTGTAACCTGCGTTTTGCCATCAGGACGAAGATAGGGGAGAGTGCCGTCTTTTCTTACCTTTGTAAGCTGAACTGCAAGCTTATTTGCCATTGAAATAGGCATGGGCATAAGCTCTGGAGTTTCGTCACAAGCAAAGCCAAACATCATTCCTTGGTCGCCCGCACCGTTAAGGTTATAGAAATCATCATTTCCTTCTTTGATTTCCATCGAGTTGTCAACACCCAATGCAATATCAGCAGACTGCTTGTCCAACGCTACAAGAACTGCGCAGGAATTACCGTCAAAGCCTTTTTCGCTTGAGTCATAACCGATTTCACAAACTGTTTTGCGAACGATTTCGGAAATGTTTACCTGTGCCTTTGAGGTGATTTCACCCATTACAAGTACCTGACCTGTTGTGCAGCATGTTTCGCAAGCAACACGTGACATCTTGTCCTGCTCAAGCATCGCATCAAGCACCGCATCTGAAATTTTGTCACAGATTTTGTCGGGATGTCCCTCTGTTACTGATTCTGATGTAAATAAAAATTTTGCCATAATTTTCGCCTCCAAAAAATGAGGCACCCATAAGGGTGCCGTAAAAAACAACCTTATCTCTCGGAAAATCCGCAGGAATTAGCACCACGCATAAAGCAGGTTGCCGGGTTTCACAGGGCCAGACCCTCCACCACTCTGCATAAGGAAATATTCGGTTCTTATATATTCTATCACAAATTATGACAATGTCAACTACATTGTGTATTTTTTCGCGGCTTTTTCTGTTGCAAAATAAATTGGATAAAAAGGAATAATGTTAAAGCAAGCCTTTACTGTGTTAAGAGCAGTTGAGCCCCAAACGCCTGCCCAATATGTTTCGCTTACAAATGGGATACCCATAATGCTGTAAAAAATTGGAGTAAAAACCATATTTGCAAGCCAACCTAAAATAATTGTAATTATAATTGTTATTATTGACGAAATAATATATGTTCTTGCAGAAAATCTTTTTTCTTTAAATACCTTTGAAAAAAACTTTGTAAAAACTGACATTGAAATTACAATTCCGCTACCGAGAATAATATTCATAATTTCGCCAATGCCGACAGTTGTTGTTCGTGTCAGGTGAATAATATTTTTTACTACCTCAACCAATACACCTTGAACAGGACCGAAAACAATACCTGTTAACACAGCGGGAAAATCTGAAAAATCAATTTTCATATAGTCAACGCCGGGAATAATCTGAATTTCGGGGAAAACCATATAGATTACAGTGCCGATAGCAGTCATTAAGGCGGTGACAGTTAAAGTGAATACTTTTTTGTTTCTGGTGTTTGACATAAAAATCTTCCTTTCATAATGATTAGTTGCCAAACAGAAAATGCCCCGCTAAAAAAATAGCAGGGCAAATGTAACTTAAAATTCAAGTTGCATCTTCTTTCATCCGGACTATACCGTCGGTATGGGAATTACACCCATTCAGCATTTAGCTCGTGGACTTTACCACCGGTGGAGAATTTCACTCCGCCCTGAAGACAACTAATATATTTTATGGTTTAATTATATCATTGATGCACGGTTTGTCAATGCTTTTTATCTTTAAGGTTACAAGCACAACTGCAAAAATCATTAAACTCGCGTTACAATAACCTCAATATTGCCTTTTACAGTGAAATTACCGTAATTTGCGGGAATGAAAAGACTGTCACCCTTTTTGATTTCAATTCCGTCAATTGTACCGTTGCCATCTGTTACAAGAATTGAAACAAAGGATTTTTCATCTGCTACGTCTGTATATTCGGCAGTAACAGATGCTTTTTGTACATTGAATAAATCACATTTTGTAAGTAATTGTGCAGAATAGCCACTACCAACGACCAATTCGCCCTCTGGGTCAGTGTTTCTTGTGGGTGGAGTACAGCTTGTAACATCAATTGCTTTTTCTACATGCAGTGCTCTTGGCTTACCATCAGCGCCGAGTCTGCCATAGTCATAAACGCGATATGTAGTGTTAGAATTCTGCTGAATTTCTGCAAGTAATATACCTTTGCCGATTGCGTGGAGTGTTCCTGCTTCAATAAAGAATAAATCACCTTTTTTTACCTTGACCTTGTTTACCGTGTCAAGGAAAGTATTTTTTTCAATGCCTTCTCTGAATTCATCACTTGAAATCTCACGGTTAAAGCCGTAAATAAGTTCTGCACCTTCATCACAATCAAGGATATACCAGCACTCTGTTTTGCCGTATTCACCCTCAACTCTCATGGCATATTCGTTATCAGGATGAACCTGAACCGATAAATCATTTTTAGCATCAATAAGTTTTATAAGTATAGGAAAATACTCGAACTTCTTTCCGTTTTCTCCCAAGAAATCAGAATTTGACTCAACAACCTCTGTTAATGTTTTGCCTGCAAATTCACCGTTTTCTATGGTGTTTTCACCGTCTTTATGACAAGAGAGCATCCAGCCCTCTGCAAGCTTATCAAGGTCGGACTTGAACCCATATTCGTCGCGAAGCTTTGTACCGCCCCAAAGATAATCTTTAAAAACAGGATTTAATTTTAAAATATACATAAAAAATCTCCTTATTTAAGTTTTAAATAATTTTAACACAATATACCAATATTTTCAATAATATCGTTGTTAAAATTCTTATCGTGTGTTATAATATCAAAAACTGTTTTTTGAGGTTTCGTATGAAAGATAACATCATTTTTTACTTTTCTGACCAACAGAGATATGATACTGCAAATTCTGAAATTATGCCAAACCTTATGAAACTTGCAGATGAGGGTACTTTTTTTGAGAATTGTTATACCTGTCAACCTGTCTGCGGTCCTGCGAGAGCAAGCTTGCAAACCGGAGTTTATCCTACAGAATGCGGTTGTCATATAAACGGTATTCCGCTTCATGATGACGCAAAATCTTTGGCCGATTATTTTAACGAAAACGGGTATGATACTGCATATATCGGTAAGTTGCATCTTGCTTCAGGCAAAAACGGTGGCGAAAATATCAAGTGTGAAAAAACCGCTATTCCTAAAAATCGCTTATGGGGATATAAATATTTCCGTGGTGCTGATGTGCTTGAATTTACTTCGCACCGTTATGATGGATATATATTTGATGAAAACGGAAGTCGAATTGATTTTAAAGGTTATCGTGCAGATAAAATCAATGATTTTGCAATAGAATATATCGAAAATCACAATGGCGAAAAGCCTTTCTTTATGTTTATTTCTCAATTAGAGCCACATCATCAGAATGACCATAACAGATTTGAAGGTCCAAAGGAAAAGGTTGAAAAATACAAAGATTATCCGCTTCCTGAAGATTTAACATTTCTAAAGGGAAATTATAAAGAACAATATCCTGATTATCTGGCTGCAATTGAAAGTCTTGATGATAATCTTGGTCGACTCATTGATGCACTTAAAGAAAAAGGAATATATGACAATACAACGATTATCTATACATCTGACCACGGATGCCATTTTAAAACAAGAAATATGGAGTACAAGCGTAGCTGTCACGATTCCTCAATTCATATTCCTCTTGTAATAAAAGGAAAAGATTTTGAGACTGGTAAAAAAGATAGCCGAATGATAAGTCTTATTGATTTGCCACCCACAATCTTGCATTCGGGTATGATTTATCCACCTGATTATTATCAGGGTGAGGCAATTCAGGAAAAAGGCGACTATGGTTTTGTTTTTGTTCAGATAAGCGAGAGTCAGTGTGGCAGAGCAATAAGGACAAAGTATTATACATATTCAGTTTCGTCGCCCAAACTCTTATCTGCATCTTCAAACATCTATCTTGAAGATTATTTATATGATAATTCTAATGATTCAGCACAAAAGAAAAACTTAATAAAATCTAAAGAATATGCGCAGGTAAAAAGTGGACTAAAAACATTATTGCTCAATCAGATTGAAAAAATTGAAGGTAAAAGACCTGTGATTTTGCCATGTCTGATTGCAAAATATAAATAATTGCAGAATTAATTGTTGATTTATTCAAATATATGTATTTTTATCGCCAAGATTTGATGAAAATGCAGTTTTTTAATTATTTGCTTGCAAAATATGTTTTAATACTATATAATATAGCGAAATTAGTTTTGGAGGATATTCTATGCTTTATAATCAGATGAGTAGAGAAGAACTCATTTCACTTAAAGGTGAACTTGATAAAAAATATGAAGAGGTAAAGTCATTAGGACTTTCACTTGATATGTCCCGCGGTAAGCCCGGTGCTGACCAGCTTGATTTGACAGTTGATATGCTTAATGTAATGGTAGACGCAAACGACTGTAAGGCAGAAAACGGTTTTGATTGCAGAAACTACGGTGTTCTTGACGGAATCCCCGAGTGTAAAAAGCTCTTTGCCGAGCTTTTGGAGGTTGAGCCTAAAAACATTATTATCGGCGGTTCATCAAGCCTTAATCTTATGTTTGACTATCTTAATCAGTGCATGTACCTTGGTGTTGCAGGGTGTGAGCCTTGGAGCAAGCAGGGCAAGGTTAAGTTTATATGCAATGTCCCCGGCTACGACAGACATTTTGCAATTACAGAATTCTTCGGTATTGAAATGATTTCTGTTGATATGGATGAATTTGGTCCCGATGTTGAAAAAATTACAGAACTTGTAAAAGACCCAATGGTAAAAGGTATGTTCTGTGTGCCGAAGTATTCAAATCCAAACGGTGTAACTTACAGTGATGAAAGAGTAAAGGCTCTTGCTGCTCTCAAGCCGGTCGCAAAGGATTTCAGAGTTATCTGGGATAATGCTTACATTATTCACGAATTAACTGATACTCCGGATAGTCTTATAAATATTTTTGAGGCTTGTAAGGAACACGGAACAGAGGACTATTTCGTTGAATTCACATCAACATCAAAGATTTCTTTCCCCGGCGCAGGCATTTCCGCAATTGCGGCATCGGATAATAATATAGCAGAAATTAAAAAGCGTCTTAATTTCCAGACTATCAGCTACGACAAACTTAATCAGCTTCGTCATGTTAAGTATTTTAAAGATGTTGACGGAATTAAAGCACATATGGATAAACACGCAAAGATTATTGCGCCCAAATTCAATATAGTGCTTAATATGCTTGAAAAAGAAATTAAGCCTTGCGGCATCGGCGAATGGGTTAATGCAAAGGGCGGATATTTTATCAGTTATAACACTATTGGTTGTAGCGCAAAAAGAATTGGTGACCTTTGTAAGAATGCGGGTCTAATCCTCACAACTGTAGGTGCTACTTATCCTTATGGTGTTGACCCCGAGGATAAAAACATCAGAATTGCACCTACATTCCCATCAATTGAAAATCTTGAAAAAGCAATGGAAGTATTCTGCCTTTGTGCAAAGCTTGCGGCAGTTGAAGAACTTTTGAAATAATTGGAGAATTATTATGAGCGGTGAATATTTCGTTTCTGCCGTTATTGTGTCGGCGGGTAACTCCTCAAGAATGGGAGGAATAAACAAGCAGTTCCTTGAAATTGGAAATATGTCAGTTATTGCCCGCTCAATAAAGGCTTTCCAAGATTGTTCGCACATTGATGAAATTGTTGTTGTTACCCGTGCTGCCGATATTGAAGCAATAAGAGAAACTGTTGAAAAGTACGGTTTTTCAAAGGTTGCCAAAATTGTTGAAGGCGGTGCAACAAGACAATTGAGCGTTTATAACGGTGTTTGTGCTTGTTACGAAAAGGCAGATTTTGTTGCTATTCACGACGGCGCAAGACCTCTTGTTACTGAAAAGGTTATTGCTGACACACTTTCGATGGCAATTGATTGTGGTGTTGCTACAACAGGAGTGAGGGTTAAAGATACGCTTAAGGTCGTAAATGAGCTTAATGACATAATTTCAACACCTGACCGCAGTGTTATGCGTGCGGTACAAACTCCGCAAATCTTTTCAAAGTCTTTATATCTCAATGCAGTTGAAAATGTACCAAACAGTAAAGATTTTACAGATGATTGTATGCTTATTGAGGCAAATGGCGGTACAGTGAAATTTGTTGACGGTGATTATGAAAATATAAAAATCACTACACCTGAAGATATTGCTCTTGCAGAATCCTATCTTGCGCGAAGGGAGAAATAAAAATGTTAAGAATCGGTCACGGTTACGATGTTCACCGTCTTGTTGAGGGCAGAAAGCTCATCCTTGGCGGTGTTGAAATTGAAAATAACGGAATCGGTCTTTTAGGACATTCAGATGCAGATGTGTTGCTTCACGCGATTTCTGATTCTCTTCTCGGTGCCTGCGCTTTGGGCGATATTGGTAAGCATTTCCCTGATACAGACGAAAGCTTTAAAAATGCAGATAGCCTTGTGCTACTCAAAAAAGTTGTTGCACTTGTTAAATCAAAGGGCTATTCAATCAACAATATTGATGCTACAGTACTCGCCCAAGCACCAAAGCTTGCGCCTTACATTGATTTAATGCGCGCAAACATTGCAGAGGCTCTTGAAATCTCCATCAATTATGTAAGTGTCAAGGCAACAACAGAAGAAAAGCTTGGATTTACAGGTGCAAAAGAGGGGATTGCCGCTCACTGTGTTTGCCTTGTAGAAGAAAAGAAAAAAATCAAGTTTATATAAACTCAACCCGTCAAAGACGGGTTTTTCTTTTATCAAAAAAATAATACCGCCATAAAATAGAACAGGTGGTGTTTACAATGAATAAAGCTATAATAAGGTTTTCCTCCGTGACATACGCCTTAAAAGCAAAGGAAATAGCTGAAAAAAACGGAGGTAAAGTAACTATAAGAAAAAATCCTAATCCAAGAAAAAATGAGGGTTGCGGCTATAGTCTTATTGTTACCGGAAATGCAGAAAAAATTATCAATATGCTTAATTTGAACAGAGTGAAATATATCGGATATGAGATGATATAATTGATTTATCTTGATAACAGTGCGACTTCATATCCAAAACCAAAAAGTGTTGTTCAGTCTGTTTTTGAAGCCTATAATAAATTCGGAGGCAATTCGGGTCGCGGTGCTTATGATATGGCGCTTGAAACCACCGAGCAGATTTATCTTTGTCGCAAAAAGCTGGCAGATATGTTCGGCGCGCCGTCGGTGGAAAATGTTATTATCACATATAACTGTACAACGGCTTTGAATATGGCTGTAAAAGGGCTTGCAAAAGCTGGCTCTCATTTTGTGATTTCCGATTTAGAGCATAATGCGGTTTTCAGACCTGTAGCAAAACTCAAAAAAGATGGGATTGCCGATTACAGCATTGCACGAGTGGAATTTGATGCGTACAAAACTGTGCAAAATTTCAAAAACTGTATAAACGAAAATACAGTGGCAATTATCTGTACGGGTGCATCAAACGTTTTCGGAATTATTCCGCCATACAGACTTCTTGCAAGACTTGCACACCGTAATAATTTGATTTTTATTATGGATTGTGCGCAAATTGCAGGCTCTTTGCCTATCAATATGATGCGTGATGAAATTGATATTATCTGTTGTGCGGGGCACAAAGGTCTTATGGGACCTGCAGGTACGGGTGTTATGATATTAAAGGATGAAATTTACCTTGACACAATTGTTGAGGGCGGTACGGGCAGTAATTCTGCTGACAATAATCAACCCGAAAATTTACCCGACCGCTTTGAAAGCGGAACTCCTAATGTGCAGGGTATTATAGGGCTTTCAAAAGCCGTTGATTATATTAAAAATATTGGTGTTGAGAACATTTATCATCATGAAATTTCATTGATGAGATATTTACAAAGCAGACTTCAGCAAAATAAAAATGTAATTTTATATACAGACTTTTTTGACCGAAGACAAAACTTAATGCCAATAGTTTCTTTTAATGTGAAAAATATGCATAGTGAAGAGGTTGCGGCTCTGCTTTCGGCAGACGGTATCGCTGTCAGGGCGGGGCTTCATTGTGCTCCGTTGGCTCACCGAAAATTTAGAACTGAAGACACAGGGACAGTAAGGATTTCACCGTCAGTTTATACTAAAAAAAGTGATATAGATTTTTTAATAAATTCTGTCAGAAAAATTGCAAAATAGAATAAGTTGTGATACAATATATTGTGAATATGTATATCCGTAGGTATTTAACACTTTGTTTACGGATTTTTTACAATATATTGTATTTTTATTTTGAAATGAGTGAGAAAATTATTATGGCAGATTTTTTTATGGAGTTATTTGAGCAGGTTAAAAGAGCGTTGCTGTCATTTAACGGTATAAGTGATTTGCTTGATGTATTGCTTGTCGCTTTTGTCATTTACAGTGCAATCAAGCTTATTCGTGAAACCCGTGCGTTTCAGCTTGCAAAGGGTGTGCTTTTACTTGCGGGAATCTATCTTGTAGTAACACTTTTCGAGATGCAGGCAAGTGAATTTATCTTAAGCTTTATTTTCGGTAATATGATTATGATTCTTGTTGTAATTTTTGCTCCTGAAATTCGTCACGCACTTGAGAGTATGGGCAGAAGCTCCGTATCTGTTTTAAATATTTTGAACTTTAAAAATAAAGATGAAACCGAGCTTCAGGAAAATATTAAAAATTCAATTAACAGTGTTTGCCGTGCTTGTACTGATATGAGCGACAAGCAAATCGGTGCTCTGATTGTTTTTGAAAAAGAAACTTTGTTAGGGGAAATTTCAAAAACCGGAACGCAGCTTGATGCGAAGGTTACAACAGAGCTTATCGGCAATATATTCTTCCCGAAAGCACCCATGCACGATGGTGCGACAGTAATTAAAAATGGCAGAGTTGTTTCAGCAGGTTGTATTTTGCCGTTGACAAGCAACACACAGTTGAGCAGTGAATTAGGCACAAGGCACCGTGCTGCTATCGGTATTAGTGAAACAAGTGACGCCATAGTAGTTGTTGTTTCAGAAGAAACCGGAGCAATTTCGGTGGCTGAAAAAGGAACCCTTAAGAGAAATATTTCTGTTGGTGACCTTCGAGAAATTCTCACTAAGAATTTTACAAATGAAAATGATAGCGATACAAGTAAATTAAAGAAGATTTTGAGAGGTGGAAAAAATGGAAAATAAAAAAGATTATGCTAAAAAGTCGGGATTTTCCTTTTCTGCCTTAATCAGAAATAACCGCTTTTTAATGATTGCTTCTATTCTAATCTCATTCGCTTTGTGGATGTGGGTAGCAATTGAAAAAAGTCCAGAGGTTACAAAGGTAATAACCGGAATTCCCGTGCAGATTAACCTTGAAAACAGTATTCCCGAGCAGTTAGGCTTACAGATTTTTGGTGAATCTGAGTTTACTGTTGATGTTACTGTTAAAGGTAAAAAATATATTCTCTCATCACTGGATGCAAATGATATTGATGTTGTAGCAAATACAAATTATGTTGACAGCTCAGGCACAAAAACCCTTCAACTTAAAATTACACCTAAGGATAGTTCTGATGATTTTACAATTGCGTCTTCATCATCGACGTACATAGAGGTGTATTTTGATACATACAAAGAAGTTGAAATGGCGCTATCCTCCAATATAGAGTCCGCACTTGACTCGATTGTTCCTGATGATTGCCTTCTCGGTGATGTGGTGTTCTCAAAAAACACGGTGCTTATTAGCGGTCCTGCAACTGAAATTAACAGAATAAATAGCGTTTCAGCCGCTGTAAATGTTGATAAAGTGCTTGAAAAAACAACAACTTTTGACCCCGAAATTAAAATAATTACAAATGATGGTTCTACACTTGAATATTCAAGAATAAACACAGTTGACGATATTACAATGACTGTTCCCGTTTTAAAGGTTGTAACATTACCAACTGCAGTTGAATTTAAAAATGCCCCTTCAGGATTCATAAGCAATCCTATGAAATATACTGTAAGTCCGTCAAGCGTCAAGGTTGCTATTCCTGTTGATGCAGTTGAAACAACAAAGTCATTTATAGTTGACACAATTGATTTTGCAGATATTGCAGACAGTTATAATACTTTTACGGTTGATGCCGACACAATAAATTCATATAAAATTACGGATTCAAGCGTAAAGCGTTTTAAAATCACCATTAATGCTTCTTCAATGAGTTCAAAAACTCTTTCAGTTCCCGTAACGAGCATCACAATCAAGAATTCGCGTGACGATTTTAATGTAACTCTTAATACAACAAAGGATATCACTGTTACACTTGTTGGTCCGCAAGAAGACATTGATTTGATAACTGCTGATGATTTGGCAATTGAACTTGACACAACAGATAAAACAATTACTGCTGACACAAAAACATTACAAGGTACTGTAATTGTTAGTAGTGAATACGATTGCTGGGCATTCGGTAAGTACGATATTAAAGTTTTAGTAGAAGCAACGGAATAAAAAAGAGAGGTGACAGACAATGAAAAAAATAATATCAATTCTTGTTGTGGCAGTTGTCTGTCTTTCCTTGTCGGGTTGCGATTTTAATATTGCTTCGGTTGATAGTCTTATGCGGCCACCGAAATTGAGCGGCGACAGTAGTCTTTTGCAAGAAGCATTTGAAGATTCCGTCAAATATAGTGAAAGTGTTATTATGAAGACGCCGATGAGTGGTGACAACCGTTCATCATATTTGTTTTATGACCTTGATAATGACGGAATTCAAGAAGCTTTTGTTTTCTTTTCTGACCCGGCTATTGAAGATGTTGCGTATGTGAGTACCTTTAAAAAAATTGATGGTAATTGGTCGTGCATTTCAAATATAAAGGGCAGAGGAACTGATATTTACGAGGTCAATTTTGCCGATATTAACGGCGATGGAGTTATGGAGCTTGTTATAAGCTGGAGTTCCACCTCGCAAGTCGAGCTTACAAGTTTTTCTGATTTCGGTTCATCGCGTAACCGTACAATGACAATTTATAGTTATAACGGCAGCGCTTTAACTTTAATAAAAACTGAAGTGTTTACAAAGGCTTTTGTTGATGACTTGAATGGTGATAATAGTGATGAACTTTTTGTATTGAATATAGACCTTTCAAATCAGACAAAGAGCACTGTCGGTAGAATAATCAGCTTTAATTCAGCATATGAGGTTGCTAATGAAGAAGAATTCACAATGACCGGTATGTTAGAGATTTTAAATATCGTAACCGATAACTATGTTTCGGAAGATGTGGTGCACACAAGACTTTATGTCGACGGCCTCATAAGTGAAACAGGTGTTCTTACAGAGGTAATTGATATTTCTCATAGCGATTTTGCAATCAAATTGCCGTTGTATGAAAGCAACATTTCAGAAGCTCCGCTTACTCTTCGTGATGTGCGTACAAACTCGCAAGACATAGATAATGACGGAATTGTTGAAATACCTACTCTTGAAACATTAACATCAGGAACAAGTATTTCTGCTGATGTTGACGAAGCAATGCCCTTGAATCTTACTGTTTGGTCTGAACTTCAGGAAAACTCGGTGGTTGCCGATTTTAAATGTTTACTGAATTCAACTTATGGTTATATGTTTGTATTTTCTGAAGATGCAATTGAAAAAATTACGGTTGTTTATAATACAGATACAACGACGCTTACCTTCCATTCCCTTGATGAAAACGGTACGCTTGGCAGTGAGCTGTTTTCTGTCAGAGCCTTTTCAAAGCTCAATTGGGATGAAAATGATTTTGGATATACCAAGCTTGATGAAAAAGGCGCGTATGTGTATGGCTATTTAATGCTTGATAATGTGAATTCCGAGAGCATTGTTGAATTTATTAATGAAAATTTTGTTATTACAGAGCAGGTGTAATTTATGAAATGTGTTTTAATTGCAGAAGACGAAGCTTCTATCCGCGATTTTGTTGTAATCAATTTAAAACGTAGCGGATACGAGGTTTTTGAAGCTTCAAATGGAGAAGAAGCGATAAAGCTTTTTGACGAACACAGCAACGAAATTGACATAGCAATTCTTGATATTATGATGCCCGTTATTGATGGGCTTGAAGTGTGTAAATACCTTCGTAACAAAAGCAAGCGTCTTGGTATTATTATGCTTACCGCAAGAACACAAGAAATGGATAAGGTAACAGGACTGATGGTGGGCGCCGATGATTATGTTACTAAGCCCTTTTCACCGTCAGAGCTTATGGCAAGAATTGACGCAGTTTACAGACGAGTGTCGCTTACTGCCGAAAATGCTGTTGAAAAAACAATTGATAATTCAATTTCTCTTAATGAGTTTGTGCTGGATTTGAGAAGTCACACCTTGACAAAAAATGGTGTGCCAATAGATTTGACTCAAGTTGAATTTCAAATTATGGAATACTTTTTTTCAAATCCCAATGTGGCTCTTGACCGAAATGAAATTTTAAAATTTGTCTGGGGCGAGTCATATTACGGCGACGAAAAGGTAGTCGATGTAAACATACATAGGTTAAGAAATAAAATTGAAGACGAGCCTTCACAGCCCAAGCATTTGACAACCATCTGGGGTATGGGCTATAAGTGGATGATTTAAAATTATAAAATGTATTGAAAGGTGGTGCCGATATGATAAAAAACAGTATTGTTAAACGATGGTCATTAACTGTACTTACGGGAATTATTGTGTTGATTATTATTATCGGCATTGTAATCGGTTATATTTTTAAAACACAGTATTATAATTCAGTCAGAATGACTCTTAATTCTCGTGCGACCACAATGGTTTTGTCTAATTTCAATTCTTCCACACCTGTCAGCGACGAAAATTTTATCAAAATGAGTAAGAACTTTGTTGACAATTTTTCCGATAAAAACATTATGGAAGTATGGGTAATTGATAAAAACGGCAAAGTGGTCGTTTCGTCAACGGGCTTTTCGGTTAAAGGTGAAAGCTATCCCGATTACAAATATGCAAAAGCAGATGAAAGCGGCAAAGCAGAGTGGATAGGTGAAATGCAAAACGGCGAAAAGGTTATGGCAATGACCTATATTTTGCCGGAAAATGAAAATAGCGTCGGCGGTGCAGTGCGTTATATAATTTCACTTGAAGATATTGACGCACAGCTTTGGAAAATATGGATTTTCATATTCTTTTTAGTTCTAATTTTTGTAGGTTTTGTCGTTCTTTCGGGTGCGTTCTTTATCAATTCTATTATCAGACCCGTCAGAAAAATCAATGAAACCGCATCTAAAATTGCAAAAGGTGATTTCAAGGCTTCAATTGAAAAGTATAAATATGATGACGAAATTGGTCAGTTGTGCGATACAATAAATAATATGGCTCGCGAAATCAGCGAAACTGAAAGAATGAAAAATGAATTCATATCTACTGTTTCCCACGAATTGCGAACCCCTTTAACAGCCATCAAGGGCTGGGGCGAGACAATTCGTTATGCAAAAGAAAATGACGAAATTGTTGATAAAGGAATCAATGTAATTGTCAATGAATCAGAACGCCTTACAGATTTAGTTGAAGAACTTCTCGATTTCTCGCGTATGGAAAGCGGCAAAATGACACTTAAAACTTCGCGAATTGATATTGTTAAAGAGCTTTCCGAGGTGCTCGAGGTTTTCCGCGAGCGTTCAGAGCGAGAGGGGATTGAGCTTATAGTTGATATTCCGCAAAATGCAATCAATATCACAGGAGATAAAAACAGACTTAAACAGGCTTTTGTTAACATCATTGACAATAGCTTTAAGTACAATAAAAAAGGCGGATTTGTAAAGGTGCAGTTTGAATGCACCAACAAAACTGTGAAAATCAGTATTTCTGATAATGGTTGCGGTATCTCAAAGAACGATTTACCAAGAATTCGTGAAAAGTTTTATAAAGCAAATAACAGTGCCCGCGGAAGTGGTATTGGATTGGCGGTTACTGATGAAATAATTAAGCTTCATGGCGGTGAAATGCTTATTGAGAGTAAAATCGGCGAAGGTACGCATACTGCTTTGATTTTACCAAGAAACACAAAATAAGGAGTAATGGCTTTGAGTAATAATGTTAAGCATAAGACATCTATCGGCGGACAAGCGCTGATTGAAGGAATAATGATGAGAGGCCCCAAGGGAAATGCAATGTCAGTTCGTATGCCTGATGGCACGATTGAAACCGAAATTGACCAATATGTTCCCATCAAAAATAAATATAAAATTTTAGGTTGGCCTATTATCAGGGGTGTTGTAGGCTTTGCTGAATCAATGATTACAGGCTACAAATATATGATGAAATCTGCGGATAAGGCTCTTACTGAAGAAGAAAAAGAAGAGGATATGTCCAAACTCGACAAGTGGATTTCAGAGCATTTCGGCGAAAAAATGATGACGGTTGTCGGCGTTATCTCAATGGTGTTAGGTGTTGCACTTGCCTTTTTGATTTTTATGTATTTGCCCACACTTACCGTTGATTTGTTTGATAATTACATCTTGAAAAATGCCGATATCAGCAAATTTCATCCGTTAATTGAGGGCTTCATGCGAATTGTTATTTTTATTCTTTATATGTATCTGGTTTCAAAAATGGATATGATAAAGAGAACATTTATGTATCACGGTGCAGAGCATAAAACCATATTCTGTTATGAAAACGGACTTGAGCTGACGGTTGAGAATGTTCGCAAAATGTCACGCTTTCACCCAAGATGCGGCACAGCGTTTATGTTTGTAATGATTATTATCAGTGTGCTTGTTTCATCTGCATTGGTCTTGATTTTTCCCACATTAGCAGAGGTTAACCGCGTGCTTTGGATTGCGGTAAAAATTGCAATCCTTCCAATTGTAATGGGACTTGGCTATGAATTTATTAAATTTGCAGGCAAGCATGACAACGGATTTGTAAAAGTGCTTTCATATCCGGGTCTTCTTATGCAAAGAATTACAACAGTTGAACCCACTGATGATATTATTGAAGTTGCAATAGAAGCCATTAAGGCGGTTATAACGGATAATCCTGAGGACGATAAAATAAAATGACCTTAAAGCAGTTATATAAATATTGTTCTGATAAGCTTGCTTTTGGTGGATGCGGTGATTTTGAAGCACTTTGCATTTTTAATGATTTACTTGGTCTAACAAAGGGAAAAATATTATTGTCAGAAGAACCGGCAACAGACGAACAAGAAAGTCTTGTTAAAGATGTAATATGCAGAAGAGAAAACGGCGAGCCACTGCAATATATTCTTGGTAAATGGGACTTCTATGACCTTACCTTTATTGTAGGCGAGGGTGTCTTAATTCCGCGACCGGAAACAGAGATGCTTGTTGATTTTGCTCTTGAAAAGCTCAAAGATGTTACTAATCCTGTGGTTTATGACCTTTGTTCAGGTACAGGGTGCATAGGTTTAACAATTGCTTCGCATCGTAAAGACGCGACTGTTTATCTGCTTGAAAAAGAGGAAAAAGCATTCAATTATCTTAAGAAAAATAAAGAGCTGTTAAAGCTTGAAAATGCGATTTTGCTTCAAGGTGATTTGTTTGATTTCGATTTTTCTTTGCTGCCGGTTTGTGATTTGTTGCTTTCAAATCCGCCGTATATTAACACTGAAGAAATTAAAGAACTCCAGAGTGAAGTACTCAATGAGCCCGTAACTGCTCTTGATGGTGGCACAGATGGTCTTGATTTTTACAGATGTATTGCAAGCAGCTGGGTCAGTAAAGTGCGTAAAAACGGTTTTTGTGCATTTGAGTGTGGCGAACAGCAAAGCGAAGCTATAATTGAGATTTTTAATAAAAAAATCGTTGAAAAACAAGTTCTTTTTGATTTTAATAATATTGACAGAATTGTGACATTTAGAATATAATATTCTTTTAGGAATTAGAAAGGGGAGCACTATGCTTTTTGATATTTTTAGTGGCGATGCAGATTTTCTCACTTTGATGATTAAACTGTTTTCAAGACTTTTTGTAATCTTCTGCACAATGCCCATACACGAATATGCTCATGCCTTGATTGCCACAAAGCTCGGTGACCAGACTCCTCGTCTCGCAGGCAGACTCACTCTTAACCCTATGGCTCATATTTCACCTATGGGTGCACTTATGATTATTCTTTGCGGATTTGGTTACGCAAAGCCTGTAAGTGTTAATCCGAGAAATTTTAAAGACAGCAAAAAAGGTATGGCTTTAACGGCAATTGCGGGCCCGATTTCGAATCTTATTATGGGTTTTATTTTTACATTTTTATCTATGATTTTTGTGTATTTAGAGCCTACCACCATGACGAATGCTCTTTATAGCTTCTTTTTCTATGCGGCTTTAGTAAACATTAATCTTGCAGTGTTTAATTTATTGCCCATTCCTCCACTTGATGGTTCAAGAATTCTTCAATTATTAATTCCTGCAAAATACTATTATAAATTTCTTCAATATGAAAGATATATTGTTATTGTTGTGTTCATTCTTATTGTAACAGGTGTTCTTTCAACACCGTTGTCATTGATTTCTTCTGGAATTTTAAGTTTGTTTATAAAGATTGCAAGTTTACCCTTTAAGCTTATTTTAGGTTGATTTTATGGATAAGATTTCTTATAAATTGGATGTGTTTGAGGGCCCTATGGACCTGCTTCTGCATCTGATTTCAAAGCATAAATTGAATATTTATGATATTCCCATTGTAACTCTTGTCGAGCAGTATGTGGAATATGTGCGTCTTATGCAGGATGAAGATATGTATGTTGCATCCGAATTTCTTGAAATGGCGGCGCGCTTGGTATATCTTAAATCTGTATCTTTGTTACCGGTTTATACAGAAGCCGAAGAACTCAAAAAAGAGCTTCAAGGTGAGTTGATTGAATACAGAGATATGAAAATGATGGCTGAAAAGCTTGCAGAGAATACAGAAGGTTTTTCAACCTTTATAAGAAAAGCAGAAAAAATTGACCCGGACCAAACATATAAAAGACTTCATGACCCGTCAGAGTTGTTTAGTGCCTATGTTGCGGCGGCAGGTAAAAAGCTTAAAGCATTGCCTCCACCCATTGAGGCTTTCAGAGAGATTGTAGTTAAAAAGGTTGTATCAGTTGGCTCAAAGATTTCAAAAATCTTTAAAAAGCTTACTAAAAAGGGACAAAAGACCCAATGGCATTCTCTTTTTGATGATGCCGAATCCCGTTCAGATATTGTTGCAACTTTTCTCGCGGTGCTTGAACTTGCAAAATCAAAAAAGGTAAAGGTTGTAGGCGATGGCGAAGATGCACAGGTTGAGCTTTTGAATTCGGATTTTACAGATATAAGTGAGGAATGGAACTAATGAAAGCAAGTAAATTACAGGCTGCAATTGAAGCAATTCTTTTTGCTTCGGGTGAGCCGGTTGAACTTGAAAGAATTGCAGAGGCGCTCGAAATTGAGCCCGAAGTCTGTGAACAGATATTATTAAATTTGTCTGCGAAGCTTGATGAACAGAAAAGCGGAATTTGTGTTTTGAAGCTTGATAATATGTATCAGCTTTCTTCAAGAACTGAATATGCAGAGGTTATTCGCGATGTGCTTGAACTTCGTAAGAATACACCTTTATCACAGGCTGCATTTGAGGTTCTGGCAGTTGTGGCATATAATCAGCCTGTTACAAAGTCTTTTATTGAGCAGGTTCGCGGTGTTGATTGCAGCGGTGTAATTTCTACACTTTGCCTGAAGAAGCTTATTGAAGAAAAAGGCAGACTTGATTTGCCGGGCAGACCGCTGGTTTACGGTACAACTCCCGATTTCTTACGATGCTTCTCTATTTCTTCTCTTGACGAGTTACCGGCTATTCCCGAAAAAACTGAAGAACCCGTTCAGGAAGAATCAACAGAAGAAACTGTTGAATAGCTTATACATATTATTTTAAAAGGAGGTGTTCTTTTGACTGCGCTATATATAATTTTGGGTATAATTGCTTTCTTTGTATTGTTATTTAGTATTCGCATTACAATTAACGGTGAGTTTTTTGACGAGTTTAAGCTCAATATTTCTTGGCTATTTTTAAAAATACAAGTTTTACCTGCTAAAAAGAAGGACAAGCCTAAAAAAGAGAAAAAGCCGAAACCCCAAAAAGAAAAAACAGAGGAAACGGCAGATACAGAAGAAACACCTGCTGAAAAGGAAGATAATATATTTGTAAGATTTTATCATAATCAGGGCTTTGACGGTGTAATTCAATTAATTAACAATGCCGCGGCTTCTGTCGGGAAGATGTTTTCATCATTCAAAAGACACATTATTATCCGCGAACTTTATTTGTGGATGACGGTTACAGGCGGTTGTGACGCTGCAGAAACTGCATTGGAATATGGCAGAACCTGTCAGAAGATTTTTCCTGCATTGTCTTTTATCTGTTCAAATATGAAGGTTAAAAAGTACGATGTTGAGGTTGAACCTGACTTTTTGGGAGTCAAGAACACCGCACAGTTTGCATTCAGCATTTCTTTACGACCCATTTTCTTTACTAATGCAATAGTTGTACTTGTGTTCAGACTTTTAGTTAAAGTAGTACTCAAATTCCTTATGGGAATTAAAAATAAATCAAAAAATAATGAAAATATAAATGAAGGTGGTGCTTTATGATGAAAGAAAAATCATCAGCAGCAGGAATTCTCGAAACTACAATTGAAAAGGTTAAGGACCTTGTTAATGTCAGCACAATTATCGGTGAGCCGATGAAGGTTGAAGGCGGAGTTACCATTATTCCCGTTTCTAAGGTTACTTATGGCTTTGCATCTGGCGGTTCAGATTTCCCCTCAAAGTCTAATCAAGATATTTTCGGCGGTGGCGGTGGAGCAGGCGTTACAATTCTTCCCGTTGCTTTCCTTATAATTGATGCTTACGGTAATGTTGATATTAAGCATATCACTGCTTTTGATAATGCTGCAGAACGTATTGTTGGTCTTGTCCCCGAAATGTTTGATAAGGTTTCAAATGTAGTTAACAAGGCAAAAATGGATAAAGCATACGCTAACGCTGTCGAAAGCGTAGCTACAGAAGAAGCATCAGAAGCTTAATTTGTAATTCTTATCAATTAGCCAAATGCATATTATATTTTGGTGATTGATATTGAAAAAAATATTTTCTGTTTTTTCTGTTCTCATACTGCTATTTAATATTTGTTTTTTTCAATCCTTTGCGGAAAGTCAGTTTGATATTTCCGCAAAGTCTGCTGTTGTAATATGTGCAGAAACCGGCGAAGTCATTTATTCTAAAAATATGAATGAATGTCTTTCAATGGCGAGCACAACAAAAATTATGACGGCAATTTTAGCTCTTGAATATGGTGTCGATGATGAATATATAACCGTAACCAAAGATATGATTTCTGTTGAAGGAACATCAATGGGGTTGAAAGATGGCGATAGTGTTTCGCTAAAAACCTTGGTAAAGGGTATGCTTCTTGAGTCGGGCAATGATGCTGCAAACGCTGTAGCAAATATTGTGGGTGGTGATATACCTTCGTTCGTCGAAATGATGAACGAAAAGGCACAAGAAATCGGTATGTATTCCACTTCTTTTGAAACACCATCGGGTCTTGACGGTGAAAATCATTATTCAACTGCATTTGATATGGCAATTTTGGGTGCATATGCAATAAATAATCCGGAATTTCGTAGTATTTGTTCTGCTGAAAGTATGGTTGTGTATTATGGCTTGCCACCTTACAGGCGAGTTTTGACAAATCACAATAAATTACTTTCAATGTATGAGGGTGCATTTGGCATAAAGACGGGATTTACCAAAAAAAGTGGCAGGTGCTTAGTTTCTGCCGTGGAAAAAGAGGGCAAAACTCTTGTTGCTGTAACATTGAACGCACCTGACGATTGGAACGACCATATCAAAATGTATGACTATGCTTTTGAAAAGGTAAGTTCAGTAAAACTCGACGCAGAAACACAGAATATTAAGCTCAAAATTGTGGGTGGAAGTAAAACGGAAATCACTGTAAAATCCTCTGAAATACCCACAATTACAACTGAAAATAGCAATTTACAGTATTCTGCAGAAATTTTTATTAAGCAATTTGAATACGCTCCTGTTGAAGCAGGTGAAATAGTAGGTAAAATTGTTTACTATGCAAATCATGTTAAGCTTGCAGAAACAGATTTAATGGCTAGTGAATCTGTTTTTTGTGCGGAAGATTAAAAGATAAATTATAGGTGAAATTATGGCAGATAATCGAATCAGACTTCAAAAATATCTTTCTGAATGTGGCGTAGCATCACGCAGAAAGGCTGAAGACTTGATTTCTGCGGGTAAGGTTAAGGTTAACGGTAAACCCGCATCAATTGGTGATAAGATTGACCCGAAGCGCGACACAATTGTTGTAGCGGGCAAAAAAATAAAAAGAAGCAAGAATAACACATATATTATGCTTCACAAGCCACGCGGCTTTATTACCACACTTAATGACGAAATGGGCAGAAAGTGTGTAGCACAGCTTGTTGAAGATGTCGGAACAAGAGTTTACCCTGTTGGCAGACTTGACCGTGATTCTGAAGGAATGCTTTTGCTTACAGACGATGGCGAATTTGCAAATGCCCTTACACATCCCGCACATCATGTGCCTAAAACTTACAGAGTAACAGTTCGTCCCTCAATCAATGACGAGCAGATTACTGCGCTCACAACGGGTGTTGAGATTGACGGAAGAATGACCCTGCCGTCTGAAGTTCGTGTGATAGAAAAAAAAGAGGGTAGAGTGGTTCTTGAAATCATAATCTATGAGGGTCGCAACCGACAAATCAGAAAAATGTGCGAGGCATTGGGGCTTGAGGTTGCAAGACTTAAGAGAACTCAAATCGGCTCTGTTAAAATGGGTATGCTCAAGCAGGGCGATTGGCGAAAGCTTACTGACGAAGAAGTGCATAAGCTTATGGTTGCTGCATCAATAGAGAGAAAGAATTTGAAATAATGATATTTTATAAACCCGAAACAAATTTAAGTAATATTGCAGATTTATTTGATATTTCTTTTGTACAAGGTTTTGATTACGGTGCTTATGTGGGCATTGCTGAAGACGGGCACAATGTTGGTAAATGCTTAATGAAAATCAACGGTTATAATTGTGAAATTGTGTCAATCGACTGTGATTTTTCGGACAAGCTTTTAGTTGAAGGCTTCTTGCGTGCGGCACTAAATTTTTGTGCGAACAGAAGCGCATATATGGCACATTGCAGTATTACAGAAATTAAAGATGTTTTATTATATTTAGGATTTGAAAATGAAAAAGGCGTTTATAGCGGAGATATTCCTACTCTTTTAAAGGGTAGCTGCTGTAAATGAGTCTGGAGTGAAATAAATGATTAGAAGTATGACCGGTTATGGCAGAGCACAGGCTACTGTCGGCACCATAAATGTTACGGTTGAGCTTAAAAGCGTTAATCACAGATACTTTGAATTCAATTCAAGAGTTCCGCGTAATTATGGCTTCCTTGAAGAGAAGCTCAAGAGTTTTGTGGGGTCTTTGGTTTCTCGCGGTAAGGTTGAATGCTATGTATCTGTTGAAAATCTTGAGGATAGCGAAGTTGAAATCCTTGTAAATCATGGCTTGGCGGCATCTTATCTCAAAGCATATCGTGAGCTTGCCCAGCGTAATGAGCTTGATATTCGTGACGAGCTTGCAATTTCTTCTCTTGTTCGTAACAGTGATATTTTTACTGTTCATAAGCAAGAGGCTGACGAAGAAAAAATATGGGAAGCAGTAAAAACAGTTGCAGCAGAAGCAGTGGCAAAGTTTATTTCAATGCGCGAAACAGAAGGCGAAAAGCTTAAAAATGATGTTTTATCCCGCGCAGAGTTTATTCTCAACAAGGTTTCGGTTATTGAAGAACGTTCTCCTGAAACCGTTAAGGAATATAACGAAAAGCTTTTATCAAGAATTAACGAATTTCTTTCTGATGTTCAGGTTGATGAGCAGAGATTACTCACAGAATGTGCAATTTTTGCCGATAAGGTAGCCGTTGCAGAAGAAACTGTTCGTCTTCGCAGTCATATTGACCAATTGGGTCAGTTCCTTAACAGTACAGAAGCTGTTGGAAGAAAAATTGATTTTCTTGTGCAGGAAATGAATCGAGAAGCAAATACAATTGGTTCAAAAGCACAGGATGTTACAATTGCCCGTTGTGTAATTGACATCAAGGCAGAAATTGAAAAAATCAGAGAGCAGATTCAAAATATTGAATAATGAGGTTGTTTTATGAAGCTTATCAATGTGGGGTTTGGCAACGCTGTTAATGCGGACAGAGTTATTGCAGTTGTTTCAACCGATTCGGCACCCGTAAAAAGAATTATTGCTCAGGCTAAAGAAAATCATATGCTTATTGATGCTACACAGGGCAGAAAAACTCACGCAGTACTAATAATGGATAGTGACCATGTTGTTTCAAGCTATCTTAAGGCAGAAACGATTATTAGTCGTACAGAGGCTATGGAAAATATGGAGGAGTCTGGTTATGGCGAATAAAAACGGTGTGTTGGTTCTCTTTTCAGGTCCTTCAGGTGTGGGTAAGGATACTGTGCTTGAAATTGTTTTAAATAAAGACAAATCACTTCAGCGTTCAATTTCCCTTACTACTAGGGATATTCGTGAAAATGAGATTGACGGTAAAGATTATTATTTTATCACTAAAGATAAATTTAATAGTATGATTGAAAATGGTGAAGTTCTTGAATTTGCAAAGTACGGCAAAAACTTTTATGGAACTCCTAAGGCTCCAGTTGATAAATGGCTTTCAGAGGGCAAAAAAGTAATTCTTAAAATTGAGGTGCAGGGCGCACAACAGATTAAGAAGATTTATCCCGATGCGGTGGGTATTTTTGTTTTACCGCCTTCAATGACAGAGCTTGAAAACCGCTTGCGTTCAAGAGGTACAGAAAATGAAGAGGATATCTTGAAGCGTCTTGAAATTGCAGAAAATGAAGTGAAAATGAGCAACGATTATGATTACACCGTTATAAATGACGACCTTGATAGTGCATCAAACGATGTGCTCGCAATTATCAAAGCTCTTTAAAATTACATATAAAGAATGAAAATTATATAAGTGAGGTAATAAATTATGTTTAATCCCGATTTAAGAAATGTGCTTAAAGACCATACAAGCCGTTATTCTCTTGTAACTGCTGTTGCAAAAAGAGCAAGAGAAATATCTGCAGATGCACAGGAAAATGGTGAAATTCTTAGTGAAAAGCCTGTAAGTATTGCACTTGACGAAATCATTTCAGGTAAATTTGAGGTAGTAGAGCCTGAAGAAATCAGAAATATCTGATTAAAACTAAATAGAAATTAGAAAGGGGGCAGAATATGGGACTTTTAACTGTTGCAAAGGTTGCCGTTGAAAATACGGCATTTTCCTTTGATATGTTATTTGATTATTCTGTTCCCGATTATTTATGTCGAGAGGTTTGCGCAGGCAAAAGAGTTCTTGTACCTTTTGGTAACGGTTCAAAAAAGCGCGTTGGTATTGTTTTTTCTGTTACAGAGGGTGAAATCACCACTAAAACATTGAAAAAAATTGACAGTGTTATTGACGATGAGCCCTTGCTAACACGCGAAATGATTTTGACTGCAAATTATATTCATGACAGAACTTTTTGCACCTACTTTGAGGCCTGCAAAATGTTTTTACCTCTTGGCTTTTCTATGTCTGTCCATTTGCTCTATGCAGTTAATCCCGATTTTGACGGCATTGTAAACGGCGAGAGTGAAAACACTGTTTATTCTTATCTGAAAGAAAAGAATACCTTTCTTAAAGCAGAAACGATTTCCTCTGCTTGCAAGATTAAAAAGTGCGACGAAATATTGGATAGAATGGTATCTCTTGGAATTCTTCTTAAAAATATTGATACACAAAGAAGAGTTGGCGATGCCACAATTAAAATGGTTCGTCTTAAAATTGACCCCGAGGAAAATACAGAGCAGATTTCAAAATTAACTAAAAAGCAGAAAGAAATTGTAAAAATTCTTGCTGATGTGGGTACGGCATCCGTAAAAGAAATTTGTTATTTTACCGGCTATACTGTTGCTGTTGTAACTGCACTTGCTAACAAGGGTATAGTTGAGTTTTATGACAACGAGGTTTACCGCTCTCCTTATAGTGACATTGATGAACCAAATGCAGATGAAATTGTGCTTTCTGATGAGCAGAATACTGCGTTTAAAGGACTTCTTGAGCTTTATAGTAGCAATGAGCCTAAAGGTGCTTTGCTATATGGTGTAACGGGCAGTGGCAAAACCCAGGTCTATATGAAGCTTATTGACGAAGTGGTAAAAACAAATCGCGGTATAATTGTTCTTATTCCTGAAATTTCTTTGACTCCGCAAATGCTATCACTTTTTTATGAGCGTTATGGCAGTAAAGTAGCAGTTTTTCACAGTGCACTTTCAATGGGACAGCGACTTGACGAGTGGAAAAGAATTAAGCGCGGTGATGCACAAATAGCAATTGGCACCCGTTCAGCTGTTTTTGCACCATTTGAAGATATTGGTCTTATCATTATTGATGAAGAGCAGGAGCATACCTATAAATCTGAAATGACCCCAAGATATCACGCTCGTGATGTAGCTTCATACCGAGTTGGATGTCATAACGGATTGTTGTTACTCTCATCAGCGACTCCGTCAATAGAAACATATTCAAAGGCTAAAAGTGGTGCATATTCACTTTTTGAGTTAAAGAATAGATATGGTAATTCTGGTTTACCGCAAGTTGAATTAGTTGACACTACATATCAGACAAATATGGTGCTTGAAAATGTTAGCAAAAAGCTTGCCGAAGAATTGCACCTTAATTTTGAAAATCACAAGCAGTCAATTCTGTTGCTTAACCGCCGTGGTTATAATACATACGCGTCATGTACTGAATGTGGTATGGTTATGACTTGCCCGAATTGCAGTATTTCGTTGACCTATCACTTAAAAAATGGCAGGCTTATGTGTCATTATTGCGGTTATTCCGTGCCGTTCACAAAAAAATGCAATAATTGTGGAAATGAAACAGTTCGTTTTACGGGCACGGGTACTCAAAAGCTTGAAGAAGAGCTTGCAATGATTGTACCCAACGCAAAAATTTTGCGAATGGATACAGATACAACAACATCACGTTTTTCTTATGAAGAAAAATTCGGTAGCTTTGCGAAAGGTGAATACGATATTCTTGTAGGAACTCAGATGGTCGCAAAAGGGTTAAATTTCCCCGATGTTACCCTTGTAGGTGTATTGAGTGTTGACCAGATGCTCTTTAATGACGATTTCAAGAGCGGTGAGCGTGCGTTTGACCTTATTACTCAAGTTGTTGGAAGAAGTGGCAGGGGAGATTTCCCCGGAAAAGCATATATTCAGACCGCTTTTACTGACAGTGAAATTGTAAATCTTGCAAAAGAGCAAGATTATAAAGCGTTCTATGATATTGAAATTGAGATGCGAAAAGCAATGGCTTATCCGCCTTATTGTGATTTGTGTGTTATCGGATTTTCCGGTGAAAGAGAATTTTCTGTAAATGATGCAGCAATGGAATTTGTTGATACGCTTAAAAAGCTTCATTCAGAGCAATATAGCGATGTGCAAATTATTGTGCTCGGTCCTGCAACGCCGAAAATTGCAAAAATTGGCGGAAAATTCAGAAATAGAATTATAATTAAATGCCGATATTCCAAACGATTGAGAATATTTATCAGCGATTTGTTAAAGGCATTTATGAAGAATAAAAAATATGATGATGTCAGTATTTTCGCTGACATAAATCCTGAAAGTTTATTGTGAGGATGATTGATATGGCTATTAGAAAAATCAGAACAGAAGAGGACCCTATTTTGAGAAAAAAGAGCAGACCTGTTGAGAATTTCGACGAGAGACTCTGGGAAATACTTGACGATATGGCTGAAACAATGTATGCTGCTGACGGTGTTGGTCTTGCAGGCGTTCAGGTTGGAATATTGAGAAGAATTGTCGTTATAGATGTTGGTGATGGATTAATGGAGCTTGTAAATCCCGAAATCATTGAGCGTGAGGGTGAACAATGCAGTGTTGAGGGTTGCCTTTCTCTGCCTGGCAAACAGGGTTATACAGTTCGCCCAATGACCGTTAAAGTCAAGGCGCAAAACAGATACGGCAATTGGTGTGTTTACAAGGGTACAGAGCTTAAAGCAAAGGCTTTCTGCCATGAGCTTGACCACCTTGACGGTATAATTTATACTGATGTACTTGCGAGTGAAGACGACCTTGCTAGATTCAATATTGGAAACGAGTGATATTATGCGTATTATTTTTATGGGAACTCCTGATTTTTCGGTTCCCTGCCTTGAAGCGTTAATAAAAAGTGATAATGAGGTTGTTGGCGTATTCACACAGCCCGACAAACCAAAGGGTAGAGGTTACGAGTTAACTCCGCCTCCCGTAAAGCAATGTGCATTGAATTATAATTTGCCTGTTTTTCAACCCACTTCTATGCGAAACGGCGAGGCATTGGAAATCATAAATTCACTTGAAGCAGATTTAATTATTGTTGTAGCTTTCGGTAAAATTCTTCCCAAAGAAATTCTTGAGAGTGTAAAATACGGATGCATCAATATTCATGCATCATTGCTTCCCAAGCTTCGCGGTGCGGCACCGATTCAATGGAGCATACTTAACGGTGAAGCCGAAACAGGAGTAACTTCAATGCAAATGGATGTTGGTCTTGATACAGGCGACATGCTCATTAAAAAGGCAATTAAAATAACCGAAGACATAACTGCGGAAGAACTTTTCGACAAGCTTTCCACAATGGGAGCGGAGGTTTTAATTGAAACAATAGATGCCTTGAAAAATGGTGAATTAAAGCCTGAAAAACAGGATGATTCTCTTTCAAATTACGCACCTATAATCACAAAAGAGATTTGCCCTATTGATTTTACAAAATCTGCAACAGCGGTTCATAATAAAGTGCGTGGCTTATACTCGTGGCCAATTGCAACAACAGTAATCAACGGTAAAAAATTTAAAATTCACAAATCGAGAATTTTGGAAGAAATTTTTTCGGGAAATCCCGGCGAAATTGTTGATAATAATAACAGACTTGTTATCATGTGCGGTGACGGAAAGTGTGTTGAAATTCTTGAAATTCAGGCAGAAGGCAAGAAAAAGATGGATACACAGAGCTTCTTGAGAGGTCAGCGCATAGAAAAAGGAACTTTAGCAGGAGTGTAAAATATGGATTATTTTTCATATTACTATTTGTCAAACTACTATTATGTGATTCTCGTTTTACCCGTGCTTATTTTCTCAATGATTGCATCAGCAAGGGTTAATTCTACATTTAAAAAGTATTCAAAAGTGATGTCTGCCCGCAGAATTACCGGAGCACAGGCGGCGTTTGAAATACTTCGTTATTATGGAATTACTAATGTGCAGATTGAGCGTGTTTCAGGTAATCTTACTGACCATTATGACCCGAGAACCAATGTGATAAGACTTTCTGACAGTGTATATAATTCAACATCTGTTGCAGCTATTGGTGTTGCTTGTCACGAGGCAGGTCACGCCGCACAGTATGCACAAAGCTATGTGCCGATTAAGATTCGTAATTTTATTTTACCTGTTGCAAGTCTTGGCTCAAAGCTTGGTTTTCCTCTTGCAATTTTGGGCTTTTTTCTTGGGTTTGAGTCTTTGGCAATGTTCGGTGTAATATTCTTTGCCTTTGCAGTTTTGTTTCAACTCATAACCTTACCGGTTGAGTTCAATGCAAGCAAAAGAGCGTTAAGTGTTATCGGTCAAGCTGATTTGCTTGGTGAAGAAGAGAAAAATGGCGCGAAAAAGGTTTTGACTGCAGCAGCTATGACATATGTTGCTGCTCTTGCAGTTAGTGTTGCAAACTTGTTAAGACTTATTTTAATGGTAAACAGAAGAAAAAAATAAACTATGGATGACAGATTATTAGCTTTTAAAATTTTAAGTAAAATTGAACATGACAAAGCTTACTCCAACATAGCGCTTGATAATGTTTTAAGCTCTAATCAGGCAACCTCTGCGCCATTTGTGTGCAATTTGGTTTACGGTGTAATTGAGCGAAAAATTACTTTGGATTATATTTTATCTCAATTTCTTTCCCAACCAATTAAAAAGCTTAACCCACAAGTACTTACAATTTTACGAATGGGTACATATCAGTTGAAATTTATGGATAAGGTTCCTGTTTCTGCGGCTGTTAATGAAAGCGTTAAGCTTGTAAAAAAAGCAAAATGTGCGTATGCTTCGGGTCTGGTGAATTCGGTGCTACGCAAGGTTTCTTCAACAGAAACCAAGTTGCCGGAAACAGATAACAAAACTTATGATTTAAGTATTGCTTATTCTTGCCCGCAAGAGCTCGTTTCACATTATATTAAAGATTACGGTTATGAAGATGCTAAAAAGCTTTTAGAGGCTTCTGTCGGGGCAGTGCCGTTAGTAATTCGTGTCAATACTTTAAAAACATCCGTATATGACTTGAAAAAACTCCTTGAAAACAATGGTGTTGAAACAGAAATATTAGACTCTTTCCCAAATGCCTTAATTATTAAAAGCGGTAATGCCGTATTCAAAACTGAAGCGTATAAAAACGGCTTATTTCATGCACAGGATTTCGCATCGCAGATTTGCGTTGAACAGCTAAATCCTCAACCAAATGATATTGTATTTGATATGTGTTCTTCACCAGGTGGTAAATCCTTCACAATGGCAGAAATGATGCTGAACAAAGGTGAAATTTTTTCCTTCGATTTGTATGAGCACCGTGTAAAACTTATAAATGATGGTGCTCAAAGATTGGGTATTGATATTATTAATGGAACTGTAGGGGATTCGTCTGTTCATAACGAAGCTTTGCCACTTGCTGACAAAATTCTCTGTGATGTTCCCTGCAGTGGTTTGGGCGTTATCAGAAGAAAGCCTGAAATCAAGTATAAGGATTTGGGCTTTGTTGACAAATTATGTGATTTACAGTACAATATATTAAATTGTGCATCAAAGTATTTAAAGGATAACGGCGTGCTTGTTTATTCTACTTGTTCATTGAACAAGAAAGAAAATCAACACATATGCGATAAATTCTTATCTTTAAATCCTGAGTTCAGCAAAATTGAACTTACTGACGCTGACGGGTATATGACCTTAATGCCGCATAAAAACGGCACTGACGGTTTCTTTGTTGCCAAATTTACTAAAGGATAATTATTATGCTCAAGGATATTCGCTCAATGAGCTTCAGTGAATTATCAGGAGAAATATCTGCATTGGGTTTACCTCTTTTCAGGGCAAAGCAGATTTATTCGTGGATTCACGAAAAATGCGTTGTATCATTTGATGAAATGACAAATATTTCAAAGGATATGCGCGAAAAGCTTCAGCAACATTTTTCTTTCAGCAATTGTGAAATCAATACAAAGCTTGTGTCAAAAATTGACGATACAGTTAAATATCTTTTCACACTTTCTGACGGTGAATATGTTGAAAGTGTTGTAATGAAATATAAATACGGTTATTCAATCTGTATTTCAACGCAGGTAGGTTGCAAAATGGGGTGCACATTCTGTGCATCTGCAATCGGCGGTTTTGTGCGTCATTTAACTGCGGGGGAAATGCTTTCTGAAATTTATTCGGCACAGCGTGACCTCGGCGTAAAAATCAATCACCTTGTTCTTATGGGTACTGGTGAGCCACTCGATAATTATGATAATGTTATGCGTATGCTTGAGCTAATAACTGACGAAAAGGGTCAGAATATGAGCATGCGACATATTTCATTGTCAACCTGTGGAATTGTTCCGAAAATATATGATTTAGCAGAGAAAAAGCTTGGTTTGACGCTTTCTGTTTCTCTTCACGCACCAAATAACAGAATCAGGTCAAAATCCATGCCTGTCAATAATAAATATGATGTAGAAGAGCTTTTAAAGGCTTGTAAATATTATGCCGATACTACGGGACGCAGAATTTCATTTGAATATGCAATGATTCGTGATGTGAACGACAGTGATGCTTGTGCACTTGAGCTTGCAAAAAGGCTTAAGGGAACGTTAGCTCATGTTAATTTAATTCCCGTTAACAATGTGCGTGAAACTGATTATCAGAAAAGCACGGCAGAAAGGCAGAAAAAATTTATTGAAATATTATCGTCAAGAGGAATTACTGCAACTGTGCGCAGAACTCTTGGTAGCGATATTAACG
Source organism: uncultured Eubacteriales bacterium (assembly GCA_964614605.1). Classification (GTDB taxonomy): domain Bacteria; phylum Bacillota; class Clostridia; order Oscillospirales; family Acutalibacteraceae; genus Fimenecus. The sequence continues at coordinate 26,983 of CAZTLU010000001.1, read as the reverse complement.
CTTCATGCGGTCAGCTTCGAGCGTCTAAAAGGAAAAGTGGGTGATATGAAATGAGAATAGTAGCCAAAACTGATATCGGGTTAAAACGAAGCAGTAATCAGGATTCCTATGCTGCCGGCGAATTATCCGGTTCTGTTGCGTGGGCTGTGGTTTGTGATGGTATGGGTGGCGTTTCAGGTGGCAACATTGCCAGTACAACTGCTGTAAAAATCATCTCAGAACGAATTTCGTCAACATATCGTCAAGGAATGGGATTTAATTCAATCAGGAATATGCTCACCTCTGCGATTTACGCCGCTAATATCAATGTGTATGATATGGCTAAAGATAATCCTGAGCTTTCGGGAATGGGTACGACGGTTGTAGTCGCCATTGTTGTTGACGGAACAGTCTGCATTGCTCATGCGGGTGATTCAAGAGCCTATATACTCTCTGATAAAAAATTGCGTCAGCTTACTAAAGACCATTCATTTGTTCAGGAAATGGTTGACAATGGAAATCTCACGCCGGACCAGGCAAAAATTGACCCGCGTAAAAATATAATCACTCGCGCTTTGGGCGTTGACGAAGAAATTCGTATTGATTTTTGTGAGGATAATATTGACGAGAATGATGTTTTAATTATAGCTACTGATGGTTTGACTAATTATGTTGAACAAGATGAGATTTATGAATTAACATCTGACGGTAAATTTTTTGAATATACTGAACGTCTTGTTAACAGAGCAAATGCAAATGGCGGCGGCGACAATATAACCGTTGTAACAATTTCCTATTGATTGTTGAAAGGAGCATAAATTATGGATAATTTTTGTGGTAAACGTCTTGATGGACGATATGAAATAAGAGAGATTATTGGCGTTGGTGGAATGGCAGTTGTTTATAAGGCTTACGACAACATTGACGATAGAATAGTTGCTATAAAAATCTTGAAGGATGAATATCTTACCAACGAAGAATTTAAGCGCAGATTTAAGAACGAGTCAAAGGCAATTGCAGTACTTTCACATCCCAATATCGTTCGCGTTTACAATGTAAGCTTTGGCGACAGACTTCAGTATATTGTTATGGAATATGTTGACGGAATTACTCTTAAAGAGTATATCGAACAGCAAGGCGTTGTAAACTGGAAGGAAGCTGTTCATTTTATGGGACAGATTCTTGCCGCTCTTCAGCACGCTCACGACAAAGGCATTGTTCATCAAGATATAAAGCCACAGAATATTATGCTTTTGCAGGATGGAACCATAAAGGTTACTGATTTTGGTATTGCAAGATTCAGCAGAATGGATTCCAAAACAACTTCCGAAAACGCAATCGGTTCGGTGCATTATATCAGTCCCGAGCAGGCTCGCGGAGAAATGACTGATGATAAGGCAGATATTTATTCAGTTGGCGTTGTTATGTATGAAATGCTTACAGGTCAGTTGCCTTTTCAGTCAGACAGTGCAGTTTCTGTTGCAATTATGCAGCTTCAGCAGGACCCTAAGCGTCCGCGAGAGATTGTTCCCACATTACCTTTAGGTCTTGAACAGATTACAATTCGTGCAATGCAAAAAAATCCTAATGACAGATACCGTTCTGCTGCAGAAATGCTTATGGATATAAATGAATTTAAGCGTAATCCTGCAGTTAAGTTTAACTACACATATTTTGTTGACCAGGAGCCTACAAAATATGTAAGAACAGGCGGTGCCGCAACACGCGTACAATCCGTAAATGAAGAGCTACCGGTTGAAACTGAAAAAAGAGCAATCAATAAGACAACAGCTATTATGATGGGGGCAATCGCAGGCTTTGTCGTACTTATTCTCATTATAGTTGCAGTTTTGCTTGGACTAAAGAACCAAAAGGTTGAGGTTCCAAATTTTGTTAACCTTAACTATTATGATAATATTGAAAATAATACCGAATACACTGATGACTTTACATTTAAACTTGAGTTTACCGAAAGTTCAACTCTTGATGACGGTACGGTTACCGACCAGAATCCTTCTGCAAGTGAAAAGGTAAAGAAGGGTACTGAAATCACTTTGACAATTGTACAGAAAGACAGCGTTGTCATTGATTCATCAATTTTAAGTATGAATGAAGAACAGGCAAAGAGCTATCTCATATCACGCGGTCTTGTTCCCACAATTATGTCTGAATATTCAGAAACTATTGCCGCAGGTCTTGTTATTAAAACTTCACCCGAGGTTGGCTCTTCCGTCAGAACGGGTTCTGAAGTTGTTGTATATATTGCAACTGATGAGCAAGAAACCACAAAGGTTCCCGAAATCGAAGGATGCAGCAAAGAGGTTGCAGTGCAGCTTCTTAAAGCTTCTGACCTTGAGGTTGGTACAGTAACTGAAGTTGATAGTAATCTTGAAGCAGGTATTGTTGTTGAGCAGAGTATTGCCAAGGATACTAAAGTTCCGGTCGGCTCTAAAATTGACTTTACTGTAAGTAATGGCGTTCCAAGTGAATCATCTGTTGATATTACTGTAACATTGCCCGCAGTAAACAAGAGCGGTATTTTGAAGATTTATTTGAATAATGAGCTGTACTTTGAATCAAAAGAACTTTATCTTGACGGTGCGACCAAGACCTATACCTTGACAGGTAAGGGTGCAGATGGAACTTATAAGGTGATGATTGACGATATTCTTGTTCAGCAGGGTAATGTTGACTTTACCAAGGTCCCCGCAGTTTTGAGCAATGTTGAAAATATTGCTTTTGACAACACAGAGGTTTTGCCTAATGTTATTGGCAGTATGAAGGACGTTGCACTTGATGATTTGAACAATGCAGGCTTTACAAACATTAAGGTCGTTGAAGAGGTTAACGAAAAAACCGCTGGTGAAGTCATTGCACAGACTCCTACATCTGATGGTACAACCAAAATCTCAACAAGTACAGAGATTGTGATTACTGTAAGTTTGGGTCCCGATAGCGAGAGCGCAGAATAATATGGAACAATTAAAAGGTATAATAACCAAAGGTATTGGCGGCTTCTATTATGTTGAAGTCGCCAATGCGACTTATGAATGCAAAGCAAGGGGAATTTTCCGCAAAAAGCGTATAACTCCGCTTGTTGGTGATACTGTTGATATTACTGTCAATGATAATGCAGAAAATACGATTGATTTAATCTATGACCGCAAAAATTTTCTGAACAGACCGCCGGTTTCAAACATTGATAATTTAATTATTGTTGTTGCTACAACCGAACCACGACCAAATTTTCTCGTAATTGATAAACTTATAGCTATTGCAGAGCATAAGAATATTGAGCCGGTTGTTGTCATTTCAAAAACCGATTTGGCTTCTGAAAAAGAAATTGCAGAGGTTTATGAAAAATCCGGAATTAAAGTAATTTCACTTAATTCCGATAATTCATTAAATGATGTCCGCGAAATAATGAAGGGTAAAATCAATGCGTTTACGGGTAATTCCGGTGTAGGTAAAACAACGCTTCTTAACCGACTTGAGCCCCGGCTTCAGCTTGCTACGGGCGAAATAAGTGATAAATTGGGCAGAGGTAGGCATACAACCCGTCAGGCACAGTTATTTAATGTTTGTGGCGGTTATATCATTGATACTCCGGGATTTTCTTCATTTGAATTTGAGAAAAACGGCATAATAAAAAAAGACGAATTACCTTATTGCTTTAGAGAATTCAGAGAATATCTCGGCACCTGCCAATTCACAACCTGTGCCCATGTAAATGACAAGGGCTGCTCAATTTGTGAGGCAGTTAAAAACGGCGAAATAAGTGAAATTCGTCATAACAATTATATTTCTATGTATAATCAGGCAAAGGAAATAAAAGAATGGGAACTTTAAAAACACGTTGCGTCATAATTGGCGGCGGAGACTGTTCCGCCTTGTTTTTAAAAGAAAATATTGACATTGAAACCGATTTCATAATCTGTGCTGACGGTGGTTACGACTATGCAGTTTCTGCAGGTTTTATCCCCGACTTACTCATCGGCGATTTTGATTCGATTTCGGCTGTTCCCAAAGGCTTGAATATGATTACTCTTCCTGTTGAAAAAGATGTTACAGACTGTGTGGCAGCGTTCAACGAGGGTGTAAGAAAAGGCTTTAAATTTTTTGCGCTTTTCGGTGGAACCGGAGGAAGATTTGAGCACACATTTGCTAATGTTTCGCTTATGGCAGATGCATCAAGACAAAATATACACTTTGAAATTATTGATGAAAAACATATTTTCAGAAGTATTACAAATTCATCGATGAAAATTAAGCGTAAAGATAAACAACAGATTTCAGTTTTTGCTTATGGTGATAGGGCTTTTGGTGTTACTGAAAGCGGATTTCATTATCCCTTATGGGATTATACCCTTGACCCATTTGACGGTGCGCTTGGTACAAGTAATGATATAATTGAAGAGTTTGGTGAGATATCAGTACAGGCTGGCACATTGATTATAATAGAAACTAAAATGTAACAAAAAAATACCCCTTGCGTATAATGTAGTAAATACATCAGCAGGGGGTATTATTATGGGAAGAAGACATGGAAACTCAAAAGGAATTATTTTCATTGCTTTGGGGCTGGGACTTTTGATGTCTTTAATTCTTCCTGAAAAAGTGATAATTGTATTACTTGCAGTTTCTTTGGTAATCTGCGGTGCAGCCCTCTGTAAATCATAAGGAGGAATTTTTTGTGAAGCTCGTTGTGGTAAAAAGTCCAAAGATTTTAGGCGGCATTTTAAGGCTGATGTTCGGCATTAAAAAAGAAAACTGATGTATAGAAAAAGCGGGCAAAGCCCGCTTTTTAATCGTAAATTGAATCATATTCTTTTTCGGCAGATATAATTTTACCCGTTTCAGCATTTATTTCGTAGTCATATTCCCAATCGCCACAATGAAAACTGATTTCATATTTCTTGATATAATCGTCACGGTCAAGCTCAATTTCAAGGAATTTTGCTTCTGCCTCAGAGATTCCCGCATGGCTTAAAGCAATTGACTTAGCTTTTTCTGCACCTATATAAGAATCATTAGTGGATGAGGCAGGGGAGCTTGAATCTTCAGGATTGCTCTTGGTTGATGTTTCTTTTAGTTTCGTTGTTTCAGAAATGCTTTCGTTTTTCTGAATTTTCTCTGTTGCTTTTTCTGTGCTTGGTTCTTCAATAACATTTGTTGAATGCTCTGTGCTGATTTCTTCTTCATTTAAAACAACAGATTTTTGTGCTTCTTGTTGCTTTTCAGCTCCGTTTTGAGCGATTGATGCGTCTTGGTTACAACCGATAAACATCGACATAATCACAATGACTAACAAAACTGCAAATACTTTTCTTTTCATTTGGAAACCTCCTTTAATATGGATTAAATTAAAAAATAGCGAGAGAACTCTTTAAAAGTCCTCTCGCTTTAATGCATTATTTGAAGTATCTGTTGAGAAGACCCTCAAATGCCTTGCCGTGTCTTGCTTCGTCACGAGCCATTTCGTGAACTGTGTCGTGAATAGCATCAAGTCCAAGCTCTTTAGCACGCTTTGCAAGGTCAAACTTACCTGCAGTTGCGCCGTTTTCAGCGTCAACTCTCATTTCAAGGTTTTTCTTTGTGCTGTCTGTTACAACTTCACCGAGAAGTTCTGCAAATTTTGCTGCGTGTTCTGCCTCTTCATAAGCTGCCTTTTCCCAATAAAGACCGATTTCGGGATAACCCTCACGATGAGCAACTCTTGCCATTGCAAGATACATACCAACCTCTGAACATTCGCCTTCAAAATTTGCGCGAAGGTCCATAATAATGTCTTCGGGAGCGCCTTCTGCAACACCTACGATGTGCTCTGCAGCCCAAGTTCTTTCGTCTTCTTTGATTTCATTGAACTTGTCAGCAGGTACCTTGCACTGTGGGCATCTCTCGGGAGCTGAATCTCCTTCATGAACATAACCGCAAACTGAGCATACAAATTTTTTCATAGTAAATTTCCTCCAAAAATTAATTTTTAATTATTTATACGGTATTCGTCGCAGCTTTTGCATATGCCAAAAAGCATTAAACTGTAACCGCTAATTTGACCAATATTTTCATCTTCGCAATCAAAACTGTAATTTTTAATTGACATTACATCATATACTTTACCGCAACAATTGCATTTGAAGTGTGTATGGGGGGCAGGGTTGCCATCGAAACGGTCTTGAGTTCTGTCTGGAATTTTAATTATCTGACCGCACTGTTCAAGCTGTGAGAGATTTCTGTAAAGAGTGCCGAGGCTTAAATTCGGTATTTTTTCTCTTACAGCTAAGAAAAGCTCCATAGCAGTAGGATGGTCATATCGGGATTTCAATTCTTCAACAATAGCATCTCTTTGCTTACTTTTTCTTTCAAGTGCCATTCTCTGCTCCTCCTTAACAGTAATGATTACTGTTACTGTTATTATAACACAAAATTAACTTATGTCAACTATTTTTTATAAAAAAGGTGAATTATTTTTGAAAAAAATTTTTATATTGATTTTTATAGTTGTTTTTTCATTTTCTTCCTGTGTTTTTTTGCCCGAAACACAAGAGGACAAGTCTGCAGACAATCAAAAATTTGTAGGCACTTGGATTACATATAAAGAAATTGAAAATCTGTGCAATGAAAGCCAAAATGAAGAACAGCTAACAAGTAATATTGAAGCAATGTTGATTACATTAAAAAAATATAAAGTAAACAACCTATTCTTGCATATGCGAGCATTTGATGATTGTTTTTATTCTTCGTCGATTTTTAATGTGAGTGATTATTGCAAAGATAATAATGGTAACTTGAAATTTGATATACTTGATTATTTTATTGAAATAGCAGAAAAATACAATATTTCTGTTCACGCTTGGCTCAATCCTTATCGAATAAGAAATGATAATCAGATTGATAAAATTCCAAAAAATTCTTTTGCAGGGGAGTTGCTTTCCGGAAACGGCAATGATGAACGAATTATCCATACTGAAAATTCAATTTACTATAATCCTGCGTATCCTGAAGTGCAAAATTATGTTTTAAACGGAATCAGAGAAATTCTTGAAAATTATGATGTAAGCGGAATTCATATTGATGATTATTTTTATCCTACAACCGATGAAGAAATCGATAAAGAAATATATGATGATTATATTATAAGTGGCGGGAATTTGAGTCTTGCCGATTTCAGAAGAAACGCGGTGAATTCTTTAATTTCCTCCGTTTATTCACTTGTAAAAAGTTATGATGAGAATTTATTAGTATCAATCAGCCCGTCAGCTGATATTGAGAAAAATTATAATAATTCCTATGCCGATGTTAAGCTTTGGGCACAAAATAATGGTTATGCTGATATACTTATTCCGCAGTTATATTACGGATTTAATCATTCTACAATGCCCTTTGACGATTTGCTTAATGAATGGATGAATTTGCAGAATGAAAGTACAAAAATAGTAATTGGCCTTGCAGTTTATAAAGCAGGCAATGAAGATGTTTATGCACAAGAGGGGAGTAACGAATGGCTTGAAAATGATGACATACTTTCAAAACAAATAAACTGTATAAATACCGAATATGCTTTCGGCTGGTCGTATTTTTCTGCATCATATCTGTGCGAAAATATAAGTGAAGAGTTGGAAAACGAAAAAAATAATATAATTATCTGTATTGATAGTATTTGGTAAGATTATGCAACTTGACGATTATACTGTTTTTTGGTAAAATATAATTGAATATTGGCGAAGGATGTGAAAATAATGCAGAACAGAGTTTTTAAAAGCATAATTTCTGTGGTTTTATGCCTTTCTATGTTATTTTCATTTGCTTCATATTTCGCTGTAAGTGCTGCTACGCAAACCGGAACAATCACCAATGATTATATAAATGTAAGAACAAGTCCCTCAACACAATCTGGTGTAAGCAATATTCTAAAAGATGACTTAAGTGATAATGCAAACAAATATGTGATGTTGAATACGGGACATAATGTAACAATACTTGAAACTGTCAATAGTCCGGATGAAACTAAATTAGTTGTTTGGTATCACATTTCTTTTACATATAAAGGTAAAACGTTGGAAGGATATGTTTATTCTGCATATGTTAAAGTAAACACTACCACCGATGATTACGAAATGCCCGAAGGCGTGCCTGAAATCTATAAGTCATACATAGAAAATCTTTTAAGCTTACACCCCAATTGGAACTTCGTTTTTTATGATACGGGAATAAATTGGGATGATTTATTTACTACTTCTGCACAGGGCTATTTTGGCAGAAGTATGATTCAGTACAACCAACCGCTTTCTTATCGTTCTACTGATACCGGCGCATATGATTGGCGTAATGATAAATGGTTACTATATAATAATGAATCGGGTTGGTATCAGGCAAATACGCAAACAATTGCATATTATATGGACCCAAGAAACTTTTTGAATGAGACAAATGTCTTTATATTTGAGGCATTATCATACGACAGTGAAACCCAAACTATTGACGGTGTTGAAAAGATTTTAAGCGGTTCTTTTATGGACGGTGTAAACATCAAGAATACTGATAATAAATCAGTTTCTTACGCCCAGGCATATATGGATGCTGCTGAAATTGCAGATGTAAGTCCTTATCATCTTGCCTCACGAACAATTCAAGAGGTTGGAAAAAGCGGTAGCGGTTCAACAAGCGGTAATTATAATGACACATATAAGGGTTTATATAATTTCTATAACATTGGTGCTTCTGCCGGCAGTGACCCAATTGCAAACGGATTGAAATATGCTTCGGGTTCTACTTCATCTGACGCAAATATTGCCAAATATTTATTGCCGTGGAACACTCAATATAAAGCAATTGTCGGCGGTGCAAAATGGATTAGTAACGGATATATTGATAATAATCAAGACACATTATATTTGCAAAAGTTTAATGTTGTTAATAAGGTTTGGTCCCATCAGTATATGACGAATATAATGGCGCCATATTCTGAATCATTTTCAATTAAAAAAACTTATACCAATCTTGGAATTCTTGACAATAGCTTTACATTTATTATTCCTTATTACAGAAATATGCCTGCCGAAGCCTGCAAATTGCCAGAAGCAAGCAACGCAAACCCTAATAACTGGCTTTCCTCACTTACGATTGAGGGTTATGATTTAAGCTTTGATGCAGGCAAGACAAGCGGATATTCGCTTACAGTTGCTTCTTCAGTATCATCTGTAAAAATTTCTGCAACACCTGTTAATTCCAATGCAAAAATTAGCGGTACGGGTACAGTTGCACTTAGTGGTGGCAGTAATGCAATTGATATTGTTGTAACTGCTGAAAACGGTGATAAGCGCACATACACTTTAAATATTATCAGAAGTGTTGAAAATATGATACCCTTGACAGGTATTTCATTAAGCAGTTCAACAGCAACAATGTTTACCGGCGATGCTACAAAGCTTACTGTAACCTATAATCCGTCAAATACCACTGACAGTAAAACTGTTACATGGTCAACCTCTGATAAATCAGTTGCAACAGTTTCAAACGGTACAGTAACCGCAATCGGTGTTGGTACTGCAACTATTACCGCAAAAGTTGGTGCATTCACTGCAACCTGCAAGGTGACGGTAACAAGCAGTACAAACTACACTTTAGGTGATATTGATGCCGACGGATTTGTCACCATTGCAGATGCGCTTATGATTTTTAAGTATAAATCAGGTGAAATAAAGCTTTCAGACACTCAGCTTAAAGCCGCTGATACCGATAAAAATGATAAAGTAGAGCTTGCTGACGCTTTGAGAATTTTCAAATTTAAGAGCGGCGAAATTAAAGAATTGTAAAAGTTAACCCCAACCAATCGGTTGGGGTCAATTTTTATATGTATTTACTAATAAATTCTATGACTGAATTCCAATAAAGCTCGGGGTCGACACAAGCGTTTCGCGCATGAGGTGAGTCGGGGATTGTAATCTTTTCTTTTTCACTTGCACACGCTTCGTAAACTCTGTCAAGCATTTCGTAGGGGACAAAGGTATCTTTGTCGCCGTGAATGAATATGGTAGGTGTCTTTGATTTTTTTAGTTGTTCAACTGTCGATGCTTCTTTAAAATCGAATCCCGAATAAATCTTATTTATCGTGTTTGCGCTGTAAAGAGTTGGGAATTCGTGCATTTTAAAGTTATTCTTAATCTTATTACTGAAAATATCCCATACTGAAGTGTAACCACAGTCTGCAACAGCCACTTTTACATTATCAGGCAAGGGTTCGCCCGTAGTCATCATTGTTGTTGCGGCACCCATTGATTCACCGTGAAGAACGATTTTGCTTTTAGGGTAATTCTCTGCTATGAAATTGGCCCAATCAACAATATCAAGTCTGTCCTTCCAACCCATTGTTACTGTGCCAGATTCACTGTCGGCGTGTCCGTTAAGGCTTGGCATAAGAACATTATATCCCAATTCGTGATATTTCTGCGCGTACATACCCATGCCTCTGGGCTCTGAAGTATAGCCATGAATAATAATTACAAAAACATCACTTTCTTTTTCGGGGAAAAGGAAATCTGCGTGTAAATTTTTATTTTCGTTTGTTGATTTAATAATTACTTTTTCTTTGTTTGCGTTGTCAAACCATTCTTTTCCTTGTTCTTTAATTGCGTCAAGGCGTATTCTCTCTTCATCTTTTTCTTTTGTGCCGCTTGCAATTTTTGCAATAAAAGGATTTTTAAGCCCGCCCTTTGTGAGAGTCACATAATAAAAGAAGTTACCGATTAAAAAATAGGTTGCAGCAGCTGTTGCGCCTACAATTCCTGCAGTTTTAAGTGCCTTTTTAGTATTCTTTTTCATAAAAAACTCCTCCTTAGGTACATTTTACAACCAAATAATTCAAATGTCTATTGTTTTTTATGTTAATCGATAAATTTTTGAATAACTGTTGTTTTATTATAAAAAATCTGTTAAAATAAATTATCATTTACATAAGAGGAATTTGTTATGAGTAAAGAATTCACAATTATGAAGACCACATTATTCGGCGGATTTAAAAAATCCGATGTTCTTGCATACGTTGAACAGTTGCAGACAGAAACTGCTGACATCAAGTCAATGCTTGATACAAAGCGTGAAGAATCAGTTGAACTTAAGCGTAAAATTGATGAGCTTGAAATTAAGCTTGATACCTTGTCGTCGGTCAATGATAAGCTTGCCGCGAAAGAAAAAGAGGCAAATGACCTTGCAGTTAAGCTTGAGCTTGCGCTTAAAGAGAACAAACAGTTCAGCGAAAAAATTGCGGAGTATGATGAAAAGAGTGAAAAACTTCGTCGTGCAGAGAAGCAGATTGGTGCCGCTTATATCGATGCCCGTCGTTATAGTGATGACCTTGTTGACAATGCAAAGGCAAAGGCAAAAGACATTGGTGCAATTGCTTCACAGGATGTTAAAAATCAGGCTAATGAGATTGAGCAGCTTTTAAAGGATGTTGACGCTATTTCAAGAAAGTTCAATTCATCTCTTGAACAACTTCATAAAGATGTATATGCTCTGGGAACAAAGCTTAATTCTTCCGCATCAACATTGCTTAATCTTCATACAGATTTGACGGGAATTGAAGCGCACAATTTTGAATTTGATAACGACTTTTCAGACGAGAATAATTTTACTGTAATTTCATATTCTGAACATACAGAGGATTTTAATTCAGATATCAAAGAAGGTTAATTATGGCGCAATATGCTTTGCATACATCAAAAATAACTGAATTTGCAAATAAATTAAAAGCAGGCGACAGAGTATTGCTTTCAGGCACAGTTTTTACCGCCCGTGACGCTGCACATAAAAAAATTAAGGCTTTAATTGATAGTAACGGGAGTTTGCCATTTGATTTGCAGAATGCGGTTATTTATTATTCGGGACCAACTCCTACACCCGAAGGCCTTCCAATTGGTAGTTGCGGTCCCACGACCTCAGGCAGAATGGATAAATTTACTCCCGAATTTCTTGATTTGGGGCTAAAGGCAATGATTGGCAAAGGACCTCGTTCTAATGAGGTCTGCGAGGCGATAAATCGTAATAAAGCTGTTTACTTTTGTGCCATAGGTGGTGCTGGTGCTCTTGCTTCAAAATGCATTACAAGTAGTGAGGTAATTGCATTTGAGGAATTGGGCTGTGAATCGGTTAAAAAGCTTGAAATTAAAGATTTTCCGCTTATTGTTGCAATTGACTGCAACGGTGGCAGTTTATTTAAATAGGAGAATATAAAATGCATTCACAAATCTGTGAGTTAAGAGATAAAATCATTAAAAAAGAATTTAGCAGAATGAACGATATGCAGATGAAAGCGGTCTTATCAGTTGACGGGCCGCTTTTAATTCTGGCAGGTGCAGGTAGCGGTAAGACTACTGTGCTTGTAAACCGTATCGCCAACCTAATGAAATACGGCAGAGCATACGGCTCAAATGTAATTGATTGCCGTACATACGACAATACTTTTGAGTTACTTAATAAATATTATAATGGTGACGCATCTGTATATGAGCAAATTAAATATGTGCTTTCTGTTGATGCGCCAAAGCCTTGGGAGATTCTCGCATTCACTTTCACGAATAAAGCGGCGAACGAGTTAAAAGAAAGACTTGTTCTTCGTATTGGCGAAGAAGCAAATGATATCTGGGCCGGCACATTCCATTCAATATGTGTGCGTATTTTGCGCAGAAATGCCGAATTATTAGGTTTTTCAAAGCATTTCACTATCTATGATACTGACGACAGTAAACGCGTTATAAAGGATTGTCAGCGACTTCTTAATATTGACGATAAATTATTGCCACACAAATCAATCCTTGCAGAAATTAGTCGAGCAAAGGATAGGCTTGTTCCACCCGAAGAGTTCTTGAATTTAGGTAGTGGTAATTACAGAGAAAAGCAGATAGGTGAGTGTTATCAGAAATATCAGAAGCTTCTAAAAAATGCGGATGCAATGGATTTCGACGATATTATTTTCTATACTGTTAAGCTTTTACAGGAAAATGACGATGTACGAGAATATTATCAGAATAAGTTTAAATATGTGCTTGTAGATGAGTATCAGGATACAAACCATGCACAGTTTATTCTCACAAAGCTCTTGTCAGAGGGCTATAACAACATCTGCGTAGTTGGTGATGACGACCAGAGTATTTATAAATTCCGTGGTGCTACCATTGAAAATATTTTGAGTTTTGAAAAGAATTTTAAAAATGCACAGGTTATCCGTCTTGAACAGAATTACCGTTCAACACAGAATATTCTTGATGTTGCTAATGCGGTTATTTCTAACAATGAAAACCGTAAAGGTAAAAACCTTTGGACTTCAAACGGTGAGGGTGAGAAAATAACCCTCAATACCCTTGACGATGAATTTGCTGAGGGCAAGTTTATAGCAGATGAGATTATGAAACAGATGGGCTCAACAGGCAAATTCAGTGATTTTGCCGTGCTCTATCGAATGAATTCTATGTCAAACTCTGTTGAGCGTGCGTTGGTACGAAGCGGTATTCCTTATAGAATTATCGGCGGTCGTAAATTCTATGACCGAATGGAAATTAAAGACGCTTTAGCGTATCTTTCTGTTATTGCAAATCACGATGATAGCGTGCGTCTTGAAAGAATTATCAATGTACCCAAACGTGGTATCGGTGTTGGTACCGTTACAGCTGCAAAAGAAATAGCAGATACATTGGGTATTAGTTTGTTTGATGTATTAAAATCTGCTGACGAATATGAAAAGCTTAAACGCGGTGCACCAAAACTTATTGAGTTCACCCAAATGATTGAAAGCTTTTCTGATTTGCTCACACGCGAGTCACCGTCATCAGTATTCATCTCTTTGCTTGATGAAACAGGCTACAAGGCGATGACTGTCGCGGATAAAGAAAAAGGTGAAGATAGACTTCAGAACTTAGACGAGTTAAATAATAACCTTTTAAGATTCAAAGAAGAAAATCCCGAGGGTGAGTTGTCTGATTTCCTTGAGGAAGTTGCATTGCTTACTGATATTGACAATTATAATGCGGATGCTGATACAGTTGTTCTTATGACACTTCACTCATCAAAGGGTCTTGAATTCCCTGTGGTATTCATTCCCGGTCTTGAAGAGGGCGTATTCCCCGGCATGCAGTCTATGTACGACCCAACCGAAATTGAAGAAGAACGAAGACTTGCTTATGTAGGCATTACCCGTGCAAAAGAAAAGTTATATCTTCTCAATACCCGTTCAAGAACGATTTTCGGTTCGACAAAATACAATCTTCCTTCAAGATTTTTAGAGGAATTACCAAAAGAATGTTGTCAGAGCCTTGTTAAGCCCAGAACACCTGTTCAAAACAGAGCGTCGCAAACAAAAATTCATCCGGCAACAACAAGGCCTCTTGGCTTTGGTGTAGGATTTGGCTCTGCACCTAAGAAATCTACAGAAGCCTTTATGGTGGGAGAAGAGGTAGTTCATCGCGTATTCGGTAAGGGTATGATTGTTTCACTCAAACCAATGGGTAATGATACTCTTATGGAAATTGCCTTTGAAAAGGTAGGAACCAAAAAGATTATGGCAAATATGGGAGCCGTTAAAAAGGCATAAATATAGAGGTCACTTATGTGGCCTCTTTTTACATATAATTGAATAATTCGCCCAATAAGCGAATTTAATTCAAGAACAAAGATATTGCAAAAACTAAAATTTATAGTTATTATAAAGCTATGGATAGCGCTACCAAATAATGAAAAGGTGATTTTATGACAATTTATTTTGGTAAAAATCTTAAAAAACTCCGCAAAGAAAAAGAATTGACGCAAGAAACTCTTGCCGAATTTTTAGGCGTTTCTTTTCAAACTGTAAGCAAATGGGAAAGGGGAGAAACCTATCCCGATATAACAATGCTACCTATAATTTCAAGATTTTTTGGCATTACCATTGATGACTTATTGGGAACTAATAAATCTCTTGATGAACAGAAAATCAATGAATATCTTAAACTTTATGATGATATGAAATTGAAAGATTTAACTTTAACTTTCAATAAATTTCAAGAAGCGGTAAAAGAATTTCCGGGTGATTTTAGAATTCTTATTCGATATATGGAGCTTTTGCAGGAGGTAAAAGATTTTATAAATGGTGAGTACAAATCAACTACAAAAGAAATAACTGCCATTTATGAGAATATTCAAAATCACTGTACAGATGACAGCATCAGAATACGCTCAAAGGTAATTATGATTGCACATTTACTAATAAAATATCAATGTATTCCTGATGAAAATGGCAAATATCGCACAAAAAAAGAATATCTTGAACTGGCAGAAGAAATAACTAACACTTTACCATCTATGAAAGATTCAAGGGAATTACATTTAATGAATTTAGCCTTTGATACTGAATTGTATTATTCAACTCATAAAAAAGCTCTTGAAGAATTATTATTTCAGTTTCAGGATACAGCATTTGGTTATTGCTTAAATTATGAGCCTGAAAAAAGACTTGAAATATTTTTACACATTCAAGGTCTTATAAATTTGATTTTTCCTGATGGTAATTATGGTAAAAACTGTATTAACAGGCTTTACACTTATGGATGTATCGGATATTTGTATCAGCAGACAGGCGATGATACAAATGCCTTGAAATACTTGAAAGTCGCTGCCGAATATGCTAAAGAACTTGACAATAATCCTGAAATCTCAGAGAAAGCAATGAGACATTATAATTTCGGACCGCCATATCGTGAAAATAATTTATGCCAGTTTATGAAAATTGTGATGTTGGAGCATTATCCGTTAACAGAAGAATTTAAATCAAAGCATGAATTTAAAGAAATAATATCTTCATTAACTGACTAAAGTAAAAGCACCTCACTGCGTGGGGTGCTTATAAATTATATTTCCGAGAACGGATTATAAATATTCTGCTGACTAACGTCAATCAGTTCTCTTTGCTGATTATATCGATAAAAGCTTAATATTAAACCAATTGCAATATAAATGCAAAGATTTGATGAACCACCCGCGCTGAAGAAGGGGAGTGTAATACCGATAACGGGCAGAAGCATCAAGCACATACCTACATTAATAATAACTTGTCCGCCAATCATAGCCGCAACACCATAGCACATAATTTTAGTATTGCCAATTTTATCGTGTTTGCCGGTGGTTGCAATTCTAATAACAATTGCGGTCAGTAAAAATAATGCAATAAAACAACCTACAAGACCTAATTCCTCGCCAACAACGGTGAAAATCATATCATTTTCCGCTTCTGGAATTGCATCAGGTGTCTGTGTAAGAGTGCCTTGGAATAAGCCTTGACCCGTTATTCCTCCACTACCGAGTGCTGTCATACCGCGTTGTTGCTGATAAATGACATCGGGGTAAAGTTCAGGATATACAAGGGCTAAAAATCGTTCTTTCTGAATATTATCAAGCAAGAATACCCACGCAAGCGGTAATGCGGCAACAACTAAAAGTCCGCCTGCCAAGAAATAACCCCAGTGAAGTCCTGCGACAAAAAGCATTGCAACCGCAATAATCATAAATACAAGTGCAGAGCCCATATCACCTGATTTTATAACCAGTGCTACGGGAATGAGTGCATGAATACCCAGCTGAATAATTGAAAATGGGTGATTTATATTGCTTTTTAGCTTTTCAAGATGAACACCAAAGGTGATGATGAAACCTATTTTTACAAGCTCTGACGGCTGAAAATAAATACCCGTACTACCGATTTTAAGCCATGTTTTAGCGTCGGGTCGCTCAATGGGACCAACACCGAAAAGCAGAGTAATTACCATAATTCCTATACAGAAAAGACCGATTAGCGGTGCCATTCTAATTATAAACTCATAGTCAATCAACGAGATTATGAGTGCCATAATAATACCTGCCGTAACTGCTAATACCATAACCGAGAAGTCACGAGAGAATTTTTCACCCTCGTCAACGCTCCACAAAGTCGCACTCAAAACACTTATACAACCAAAAGTTGACGCTAATGCGCAGAGTAATAAAAGTATTTTATCGGTTTCTTTTATGAAATTTTTTACGGTTTTAAAAAATTTCTTCATTTTATATTTTCCTTAATTTTAAAATTGATTTTTTCTCTTGTAGTGAGTAACCATTCATCAGAATGAGGATAATCAGAGAATGTAATTGAATGTTTTCCGCTTTCTTCAATAATATCAAGACAAGTTTGCTTATCGGTAAGCTTTTTTAGAGTATTCAGCGCCGCCATATCCTGCAAAGCATCATAAAATACCTTTAATCTTATTGAATGGTGTGTCGTGCCATCATCCGCGGGATAAACCACATAACTGTCGCCGGATGGGAATTTGCCGCCCGCGTCACTTACTTTATATGGGTCTATAACCGCTTTTGAAAGCTGGGTATAATAAAAATTGTAGCCCCAATGCAAAAATCCTTTTACATCAAATTTGAAGAGTTGATAGCCAAGAGCTCTGTTACGAAGTGACGAATTACAGAAAAATCTGTTTGAAACATATTTTTTATTTTGAGCACTGCAATAATATGTCCACAATTCAGCAGTTTTGCCGATAAATTTATCAATATGGTCGTTTGAGGGGACTGGTGTTGTGACAATTCCCAATTTATAAAACCATATATCTGACAATGCGTCAACAATCTTATAGCCCTTATATAGCTTATGTATCAGTCTTGAAGCCTTTGAATATGAACGAAGCATTGCGAAATTCGGCTCGTCGCTTACATGAATTAAAGCTCTGTCTTTAAGATTATTTTCTTCAAGATATTTTTTTAACTCAACTGAAAAATCAGTCAAGAATTTTTTATATTCTTTTGATGTTGCCTTGGTTTCCCAACCGAAAATCTTTTTGTATTCGCCGTCAACAACAGCCATAATTTTAGGTGCGTGACAAGCACCCCATTGTGTAAAGAAATGTGCCATTTCAAAATATTCGATTCCGCACCTTTTACTCATTTCAATCCACTTTGTAAGCTTATCAAAATTAAATGAATACTCGCCGTTTTCAAGATTTACATCAACTAATTGAACTGTCGGTCTTTCTTTACCGAATTCTGTATCAAGCGGGGGAGTGAAAATCGGTGTAAGAACACAGTTCATTCCGTATTCGTTTGCAGTTTCTAAAAAGTTTTCGGTAACTCGCCAATATTCCTCTGAAAAAGCTTCAAAATTATAATGCGACATCAGACAATCCGTGTGAAACCAATTTGTATAAATAAAATCATTGAAATCAAGAGAGCAATCAATAATTTCAATATATAATGAAGTTTCTGCAATCAGAACATCATTTTCGTTAATTAAAATTTTAATATTATCATTACCGATACTTTCTGTGTCTGCGTTAACGTCTACCCAAAATACATTTACACCTTTAACAATGTTAATTTCATTATCAATAGGTAACAATAAATCCGGATAATATCCGTCGTTGCTGAATCTGTAATAATCGTCAGCACCATTACACATAGGAAAATCAGATTTTATATGTTCAACTGAATACTTGCGAATGTCTTTAATATTTGTTTCAATTGCGATGGTACCGTTAAAATCAATATCACTTTCTATTACAATCTGAAAAGATTTTTTCTCGTTTTTGAGCATAGAAAAACCAGACAAAGTTTTTTCTGGTACTTTGTCGCCGTGATAAAGCTTTTCAAGTGATGAAATAATTCTAATTTTAACATTATTACTCAAAGTTTATCACTCCGAAACAATTTATATAAATTTTAGCCCATTTTTACTGATTTGTAAAGTATATTGAGCTTAATTTAGTGTTATTTTATTCTTGCAGAATGTAATATATAGTGGTAAAATATATAGTCGAAATTATAAACGAAGGTGAAATTCTTGAAAAAAAGAGAAGATGTTAGAAATATTGCCATTATTGCTCACGTTGACCACGGTAAAACTACATTGGTTGACGAGCTTTTAAAGCAAAGTGGCATTTTCAGAAGTAACGAGGTTGTTCAAGACAGAGTTATGGACTCAAACGACCTTGAAAGAGAGCGCGGAATTACAATTCTTTCAAAAAACACTTCTGTGCATTATAAAGATATAAAAATCAATATTGTCGATACTCCCGGTCACGCTGATTTTGGTGGTGAGGTAGAGCGAATTCTCACAATGGTTGACGGTGTTCTGTTGCTTGTTGACGCCTTTGAGGGTTGCATGCCACAGACTAGATTTGTTCTGAAAAAGGCTCTGGGCTTAAATAAAAAAGTTCTTGTAGTTGTTAACAAGATTGACAGACCCGGTGCTCGTCCCGCAGAAGTTATTGACGAGGTACTTGATTTGTTTATTGAGCTCGGCGCAAGTGACGAGCAGATTGAATTCCCCGTAATTTACGCATCAGCCCGTGACGGTTATTCTTCACTTGAGCCAGATGTGCGTGAAGGCGATATGAGACCTCTTTTTGATGCTATTATTGAGAATATTGAGGCTCCCGCCGGTGATATTGACGCTCCCTTGCAGGTGCTTTTCTCAAGTCTTGACTATGACGATTACATCGGCAGAATCGGTGTTGGTCGTGTTGAGCGTGGCAGAATTAACCGTAATGATTTGGTTACACTCTGTAAAACTGATGGTAGCCAAGAGAATGTTCGCATTTCTCGTCTTTATCAGTTTGAGGGTCTTAAGCGTGTTGAGGTTGAGAGCGCAGCAATCGGTGATATTATCTGTATTTCAGGAATTACTGACCTTAACATCGGCGAAACTATATGTTCACCTGATTGCGTTGAGCCATTGCCTTTTATTAAAATTGACGAGCCTACTTTGTCAATGAACTTTATTGTTAATGATAGCCCGTTTGCAGGCAAAGAGGGTAAATATGTTACATCGCGAAATCTTCGTGACCGACTTTTCAAAGAGGTCGAAACAAATGTAAGTATGCGTGTTGAAGAAACAGATTCTACCGATACCTTTAAGGTTTCCGGCCGTGGTGAATTGCATCTTTCAATTCTTATTGAAACAATGCGTCGTCAGGGATATGAATTTCAGGTTTCTCGACCCAAGGTAATTACAAAGGTTGAAAATGGCGTACTTTTAGAGCCTATGGAATTACTCATTGTTGAAGTGCCCGAAGAATATGTCGGCTCTGTAATGATGAAAATTGGTGCTCGTCGCGGTGAGCTTGAAAATATGGGCACACGCGAGGGCGGCTCAACACATCTTGAGTTTAAAATTCCCGCACGAGGACTTATAGGCTATCGTTCAGAGTTTATGACTGATACTAACGGTAATGGTATTATGAATAACCTGTTTGCTGGTTATGAGGAGTATAAGGGTGAAATTGAAACCCGCGAAAGAGGCTCAATTGTTGCTCACGAAACAGGCGAGAGTACAGCTTACGGCTTGTTTAACACACAAGACAGAGGTCGTCTTTTTATCGGTCCCGGTGTCCCCGTATATGAGGGTATGATTGTTGGCGAATGTGCAAAGAGCGAAGATATTGTATGTAATATTTGTAAAACAAAGCACCTTACAAATACACGTGCGTCAGGCTCTGATGACGCATTACGACTTGTTCCACACACAACCTTAAGTCTTGAGCAATCAATGGAATTTATTAAAGATGATGAGCTTATGGAGGTTACACCAATAAACATAAGACTTCGTAAAACAATTCTTTCAAAAGAATTAAGACTTAAACAACAATTCAAGAGAAAATAATTTATTGTAATTTACATTAGGAGGTGACATCGTGAAAGGAATGAAAATCGGCATTGATTTCGGCTCTTCTTCTCTCAAAATTTTTGCAGAAGGCAAGGGCGTTGTTGTTGATGAGCCGTCTATTGTTGCTGTTGAAACTGAAACAGGAAAACCAATAGCTTTCGGCAGTGCGGCGGATGCAGTTTATGGCAGATGTATTAACGACATTAAGGTTGTAAAAGTAATTCGCAACGGTGTCATTTCTGACTTTGTTATGGCAGAAAGAATGCTTCGTTATTATTTGCAACGCGTCTGCGGTAACAGAATATATAAGCCAAATGTTATTATTTCACTTTCAACCGATATTTCGAGCCTTGAAAAGAAGACTTTTCTCGATGCCGTCACATTGGCAGGTGCAGGCAGAGTTTGTATGGTTGAGGGTATTCTTGCCTCTGCATTCGGTGCCAATGTTGCTACTGATAAAATAGGCGGAAGAATGGTGCTCGATATCGGGCATCAGTTAACGGAATTTGCTGTTGTATCGATGGGGAGCATTGCCGCAAGCGGTGTGATTCGTCGCGGTAGTGATGAAATAGACAAGGCTGTTATAAAGCACCTAAAAAAAGACCGTGACATCAATATTGGCCCCCATACCGCACGCGAAATCAAGAATAAAATAACTTCCGCACAACAAAGAGATTGTGAAACTGCGTTGATGGTTTCAGGCAAAAGTAATCTTGACGAAATGCCAATTTCGTTTGAAATTACTTCTACCGAGATATATCCCTTTGTTGATGAGCAGATTTCTGCACTTGTTCGCGATATTCACGCAGAAATGCAGAATATTCCGCCCGAATTGCTCGCTGATGCTGCAGACCACGGAATATTACTTTGTGGCGGAGGTGCGCTAATCTTTGATATTGCTGACAGAATTGAAAAAGAAACAAGTATTCGCTGTGAGGTTATGGAAGAACCAAGACTCACAAAAATCAAAGGCTTGGGCACATTGATGATAAACGACAAACTTCTTGAAAACAACGGATATCGTTTCATCTTCAAAGACGAAATCA
>CAZTLU010000001.1:0-5190 GCA_964614605.1 uncultured Eubacteriales bacterium | reverse complement strand
AACGACAAACTTCTTGAAAACAACGGATATCGTTTCATCTTCAAAGACGAAATCAGAGAAAGAATAAGAAAGTTTGATAAGATATAAGAAAAGCAGAGCTTACACCAGCTCTGCTTTTTGCTTAAAACCCTATTTGCTCCGCAGTTTCTTTTAAGAAATTACAGGACTCTATAAATGCTTTTTCTTCGTCTTCTTTTAAATCGAGAACAATAATGTCCTCAACTCCGTTTCTGCCGATTATTGCCGGCAATCCTGCATAAACACCGTGAATTCCATATTGACCGTTTAATAATACCGAGCAAGTAAGTGCACTTTTTTCATCGCCGAAAATTGCTCTTACAATTCGTACAAGTGCCATACCAATGCCGTAGTATGTGGCAGATTTCGCTTTTATTATTTCCTGTGCCGCGCTTGTGACATTTTTACTGATATTGTTTAAATCCTCATTCTTCCATTTTCCGTTTGAGTGGTCAATAATATCAAACACACTTTTTGTTGTGACATATGCCTGCGACCAAGGAACAATTTCACTGTCACCGTGCTCGCCGATTACATATGCGTGCACATTTCGCGGGTCAATTGAGAAATAATCACCAAGTAAATATCGAAGTCTTGCAGTATCAAGTGTAGTGCCGCTACCGATAACTCTTGATGGGTCAAAGCCTGACAACTCAAGAGTTATTTTTGTCATTATATCTACGGGATTTGTAGCGACAAGAAATATGCCTTCAAATCCACTTTTAATAATAGGGTCAATTATTGAGCGGAATACCTCATAATTTCGGTGTAAAAGTGCAATTCTGCCTTCGCCCTCTTTTTGATTAACGCCTGCGGCAATAACAACAATGTCGGCATCACAGCAATCACAGTATTCGCCGTCAAAAATCAACATATTTCTCTTTGCGAAGGCTAGCCCGTGATTCATATCCATTGCTTCACCGTGTGCTTTGACTTTGTTTATATCAATGAGCACAAGCTGGTCACACTCGCCGCTGTTCATTAAAGCATAAGCAAAGCTCATTCCCACAAAGCCTGTACCGATTAGTGCAACCTTTTTTAAGTCCGTTTTTTTCTTCATTCCTGTTCACCTTATTCAATGGTTATTTTATATTTTTCAAGCCAGTAATTGATTTGTACGAAATATGCAATAGTCTGTGGTGTTGTCATAAGCTGACCGTACCACGGTTCGTGTCTTTCTGCATTTAATAGTTTTTGCAATTCTTCTTTTTTTATGAATGTTAAAATGGGAGAAGCGGAATTTTTAATTACTTCTTTAAGCATATCTGAAACTAATTTTAAATATTCGGGATTATGTGTTTTTGGGTATGGACTCTTCTTCCGCCACAATACCTCATCAGGCAAAATCCCCGTCGCAGCCTGCCTTAAAAGACCTTTTTCGTATGACTTATAGTCTTTATATTCCCAAGGTACAGAATAAAGGTATTCAGCGATTCTGTAGTCGCAGAAGGGCACGCGCACTTCAAGTGCATTATACATACTCATTCTGTCTTTACGGTCAAGAAGCGTTTGCATAAACCAATCAAGATTTAATTTCATCATTTCTTTCATTCGTGATTCAAGAGGGGAGATGCCCTTAATTTTTGATGTGTTTATAAGTGTATCTTTGTATCTTGAATATACATAATCTTCTGCATTTGGCAAAGATATATCGTCTTTAATAAAAGATTTTCTGTATGCAGTTGACTGTGCCCAAGGGAAGCCGTTTATAGCTCTTATTTCTTTATCCCTATACCACGGATAGCCACCGAAAATCTCGTCGGCACATTCACCTGAAAGTGCGACAGTGCAATGCTTCTTAATTTCTTTACAGAATAACAAGAGGGAAGAATCAACATCTGCCATTCCCGGCAAATCACGGGCATTAACTGCCTCAAATAGTGCATTTGCAAGGTCGTGATTGGTAAGGGTGATTAAATGATGCTCACAACCGAGATAATCGGACATCTTTTTGATGTATTCCGTATCACTATTAGGTTGGAATTTACTTGTTTTAAAATATTTATCATTGTCCTCATAAGTTACAGAAAATGTCTTTAATTGCTGACCTTTTTCTTTGAAATATGAATTAGCAATTGATGAAATAATACTTGAATCAAGTCCTCCTGAAAGGAAAGTACCGACCGGCACATCAGATACTAATTGCCGCGCAATTGCATCCTTTACAAGAAATCTTACCTTTTCAACTGTTTGTTCAAAATTGTCTTTATGCTCACGGTCTTTCAGGGTCCAATATTTGCGGATTTTAATTCCGCTTCTTGAATAATATCCGCAACAGGCAGGCTTTACCTCGTTAATGCCTTTAAAAACTGCACAACCAGGAGTTCTTCCGGGTCCTATGAACATAATTTCGGCTATTGAATTTTCGTTAATAATCGGCTCGACATATTGATGTTCAAGTAGTGCTTTTATTTCAGAGCCGAAGATAAAAGAATTATTAACAACAGTATAAAATAACGGCTTAACACCAATTCTGTCGCGGGCAAAAAAGAGTCTTTTTTCTGCTTCGTCCCAAACTGCAAAAGCGAAAATTCCGTTGAATTTTTCAACACATTTTTCTTTCCATTCTACAAAGGATTTTAGAACCACTTCTGTGTCTGAGTGCCCAATAAATCTGTGGCCCAAAATCGTCAATTCTTTACGTACTTCATCTGTGTTATACAGTTCACCGTTATACACAATTGTATACTCGTTTTTGCCATATTTTGTTGTCATGGGCTGAATTCCGTTTTCAATATCAATGACACATAGTCTTGAATGAATAAGAGCTGCGTTATCTTTTATATACATCCCGTTTTGGTCGGGACCTCGGGGTGCAAGTACCTTTTGCATTCGTAAAAATGAGTCTTTATTTTTGATTACAGAGTGAGAAAATGACACTTCGCCTGCAATACCGCACATAAAATCACCTCAAAAAAATTTGCTTCATAATAGAATATGAAAATCAACATAAAAAATACTTAATAAATCTTTTCTTTTAAAATTTATTATGTTAATATATCAATTGAGGTGATAGTTTTGTCACGACTTATAAATCATATAGGCTCATTTTTCCCAAAACTTCAAAAAGACCATAAAGTATACGAAGGCGAGGTTTTTTCAGAGGTTTATGAGGGCGATTTTTATAAAAATATTCCATTAAAAAAGTACATAAATTTCGATTTGAGATTGCCTTTGCACGATGCAAAGTATGTTCGCGATTTTGGTGCTAAAGCTGGCGATATTTCAATAAATAACGCTAAAATGATTAATACTGCAATTGAAGCCTGTCACAAAAATGGCGGTGGCATTGTAGTGGTAGACGGCGGTAATTACACAAGCGGAACATTATATCTCAAAAGTAATGTTGTTTTATATATCGCAGATGGTTCGTCAATTGTGGCATCGCATAATACAGACGATTACACTGAAAATGCCTTAATTTATGCTGAAAGCTGTGAAAACATAGGTGTTGTGGGTCCAGGTAAAATCTGCGGTGAGGGTAATTTTTTCTCTCTTAAACCAACATTACCGCCAAAGCTTGAACCTTTTAAAAATACCCTTGATGTATGGGAATTGCGTCAGGAATACAGAAAAAGAATTCGATTTTCTCATAAGAGTAAATATGGATATTTAATGTTTTTGAAGAATTGCAGTCATATTAAGCTTTATAATCTTATTCTCGAAAATTCAGCAATGTGGACAGTGAATGTAAACTCTTCAAATGATGTCAATATTTCAAATATTGTTATAAATAATAACCGCCACATTGCAAACTGTGACGGCATTGATATTTGCGGTTCTTCAAATGTAATTATTAAAAATTGCTTTGTTTCAACTGCAGATGACGGAATTGTACTTAAAAATAATATGAGTCTTAGAACCTCAGGTGATGACGGACTTATAATTAAGAACAATCTTGATGTTGCCTGCAAGCGTGGAATGAGCAATATTTATATTCACGATTGTGAGGTTGTATCTTGTACAAATGCATTTAAAATCGGTACTGAAACTTCATTAGATATTTGTGATGTAACCGTTGAAAACTGTAAATTCTATTTAACTGATATTTACCCCGCAGGTGTTAGCGGAATTTCAATTGAATCCTGTGATGGAGCAAAAGTGAGCAACATTAACATTTCTGATATTGAAATGGATTCAATGGCTTGCCCGTTGTTTATAAGACTTAATAACCGTAATGGTGACAATAAGCCCGAGCTTGACGGTAGGGGTGAAATTGAAAATATAAACATAAAAAATGTTGTTGCAAAAAATGTTGAAATTCCTGTAATGATTATGGGCATACCGAATCAAAAGATTAAAGATGTAAAACTTGATAATTTTGATATCAGATATGCCGACGGCAAGGATTATTTTGATTTCAGATTTAAAATTCCCGAGCAGGAAAAGGAATATCCCGAATGTAATCGTTTCAGAAATATCAATGCTTACGGAATCTTCGTGCGGCACGCGGATAATATTTTATTAGAAAATTTTAGGGTTAAACCAAGAGAAAATACCCACCGTAAATTCAAAAAAATAATTGATTGTGGCGGCTTCAGCATTAAATAAGGAGTTACTTATGGATATTCGTGAAAAAATGCACAGCGGAGATTTATATTTATCAGGTGACGAGGATTTGGTTGCAGAGCAGTTGACTTTTGTAGAAAAGCTTTATGATTTTAATGCTACCAGACCATTAGAACAAGAAAAAAGAACAGAAATGCTCAAAAGTATGTTTGCTGAAATAGGTGTGGGGTGCTATATTGAACCACCACTCCATTCCAATTGGGGTGGTAAGCATGTGCATTTCGGTAAGGGCGTTTATGCAAATTTTAATTTAACACTCGTTGATGACACACATATTTATGTTGGCGATTATACAATGTTTGGTCCTAATGTAGTACTTGCTACTGCGGGACACCCGATTTTGCCTGAATTACGACCGCTTGCGTATCAGTACAATATGCCGATACATATCGGTAAAAACTGTTGGCTCGGTGCGGGTGTAATTGTATTGCCGGGTGTTACAATAGGTGATAATACCGTTATAGGTGCAGGTAGCGTTGTTACAAAGGATATTCCCGCAAATGTTGTGGCAGTGGGGAATCCCTGCAGAGTTTTGCGTGAAATCAATGACCACGATAAAGAATTTTATTTTAAAGATAGAAAGATAAATTTATGATTATATAA